>NZ_LMPY01000027.1:0-42083 GCF_001424445.1 Methylobacterium sp. Leaf361
GAGCTATGCGGGAGATTGGGTGACGACGGTGAGTTGAAGGCGGCGTATCGAGGCTGGTTTCGAGCCCGCCAGAACCTCTCAGTGAGAGCGATACGCCATGGAGACACCTGCCAACCTCGTTCGACTTCGTCATCCCGAAGACCTCGACGATCCCCTGACCGAGGTGCTGCGTAGCGGCGCTCGCCGCCTGCTCGCCCAGGCTGTCGAGATGGAGGCGGACGCGTTCCTGAGCGCGATGCAGGACCTGCGGCTGCAGGATGGACGGGCCCGGCTGGTGCGGCACGGTCACGGGCCGGAGCGGGCGATCCAGACCGGCATCGGCCCGGTGCCGGTCGCGCGGGTCCGTGTCCGGGATCGCGGTGCGAGCGGGTCGGAGGACCGGGTCCGGTTCACCTCGACCATCCTGCCGAAGTGGGCGCGGCGCACCCGCAGCCTGGATGCGCTGCTGCCGGTCCTGTACCTACGCGGCATCTCGACTGGCGACTTCCAGGACGCGCTGGCCGCCCTCTTGGGCCGTGACGCCCCGAACCTCTCGCCGGCCGTCATCGCCCGGCTGACCGCGGCCTGGGCGGACGAGTATGCCCGCTGGCAGGGCCGCGATCTCTCCGCGCGCCGCTACGCCTACGTCTGGGCCGACGGCGTCTATCTGCAGGCCCGGATGGCCGAGCAGGCGGACTGTATGCTCGTGCTGATCGGGGCGACGCCCGAGGGTCGCAAGGAGCTCGTCGGCTTCCAGGTGGGCGTGCGCGAGAGTGCCCAGAGCTGGCGGGAGCTGCTCGTCGACGTGAAGCGGCGCGGGCTCTCGATCGCGCCCGAGATCGCGGTCGGCGACGGCGCTCTCGGCTTCTGGCGGGCGCTGGACGAGGTCTTCCCCGGCACCGCTCACCAGCAGTGTTGGGTCCACAAGGCAGCCAACGTGCTCGACAAGGTGCCGAAGTCCATCCCGCCGGCGATGAAGGCGGACCTGCGCGAGATCCACGGCGCGCCGACCCGGGCGGCGGNACCGAGTGACGATTACAGATACGCTTTGAATGCGAGAGGTAAAATTGATCTCGTATCCGCTTTCGTATACCATGGGTCCACAAGGCAGCCAACGTGCTCGACAAGGTGCCGAAGTCCATCCCGCCGGCGATGAAGGCGGACCTGCGCGAGATCCACGGCGCGCCGACCCGGGCGGCGGCCGAGGCGGCGCTGGCCGTCTTCGTCGAGAAGTACGGGGCCAAGTACCCTCGGGCCGCCGCCTGCCTGACCAAGGATCGTGACAGGCTGTTGGCGTTCTACGACTTCCCGGCCGAGCACTGGGATCACCTGCGCAGCTCGAACCCGATCGAGAGCGTGTTCGCTACAGTGCGGCATCGGACCGTGCGGACCAAAGGGGCGCTCTCGGCCACGACCGCCAAGCTGATGGTGTTCAAGCTGGTGATGGCGGCGTCGAAAACCTGGCGCCGGCNGTGCGGCATCGGACCGTGCGGACCAAAGGGGCGCTCTCGGCCACGACCGCCAAGCTGATGGTGTTCAAGCTGGTGATGGCGGCGTCGAAAACCTGGCGCCGGCTGAAGGGCGAAAACCAGTTGCCGAAGGTCGTGGCCGGCGTCATCTTCCGCGACTGGACCGAGGTCGTCGCGAGCCCAGATCACCGCGCCGCCTGACCACCGCCGTCACCTAAAATCCGGCATAGCTCACCGTCGTCGGGCTGACGCCGTAGCGCTTGGCCAGCGCTCTTACGCTCTCTTCACGTAGCTGGATCGCGCGACGGACTGCCTCCGTCGTGGTGGCGCTTCCATGAAGAACCTGGCCCATAGCGCATCCCTCGCCGCATGGTGGCCAACCGTACCACCACATCGCGAGATCATACACCTAGCGGAGCGCGCGCCCGTCCTGGGACCCGAAAGGGCTCGCCGCGGCGGGCTCTTTTTCGCGTGCGCCGCACGCGGCCCGAATAACGAGACAGATTTTCAGGCGCGGGAAGGATTATCCCGCGTCGGCGCACGTCAACATCCCGACATGCCAAGTTTGGAAGAGCACTCAGTTTCACCGGCTACGTACCCCGCCGCGCCCATCCGCGGACGTGAGAGGCCACGCAGGGTCGGCAGTCTGTGCCCAACCCGCGAAGAGGTGCCACGGGAGCCAGCCTAAATCGCGAAATGACGCGATGTTGCGACCAATATAGTCCAAAATCAGACTCAGATTTTTTCACTTGCGTCGCGGATTTTTTCTGTCAAAACAGCGAAGCTTATTTCTAGAACAGGGGTTTATCAATGCGTATACTTGCGATCGGCGCCGTCCTCGCCGTCGTCATGCCGCTCGCGGCGCAGGCCCAGGAGGCCGGCGATGCCGCTGCCGGCGAGAAGGCGTTCGCCCCTTGCAAGGCGTGCCACAATTTCCAGAAGAACGGCGTGGGTCCCGACCTGAAGGGCGTCGTCGGCCGCAAGGCGGGCACCTACGAGGGCTACAACTACTCCGCCGCCCTGAAGAACTCCGGCATCACCTGGGACGAGGCCAATCTGCACGAGTGGCTGAAGAACCCGAAGACGAAGGTGCCCGGCAACAAGATGATCTTCCAGGGCATCGCGGACGACAAGAAGATCAACGACGTGATCGCCTACCTCAAGACCCAGTCCTGAGTTTGACAGGTCCCGGACAGAGGACGCGCACGGCCCGTCGCCGCGCGTCCGCCGCGATTAACCCTGCACGGCCTGGCCGATCGGGGTTTTCTGCGCTGGCTTCAGGGATCTGCACAAAAACATTCTTGGTTTCTCTTCGCGAGATCTTCACATCGCGCAGGAAGATGCTATTCTACGGCCAGTCGCTCGGCGTAACGCACCGGGCGTCCTCAACCTTCAGCCCCGCCGGCACCCGCCGCGCGGGGCTCTTTCGTGGCTCAGCGGCCGCTGCCTGAGGACAGGCTCGACCCGACGCTGCCGGAGAGCTGGCTCGGGGTGCCGAGCACGGTGCCGTTCGGATTGGTGTCCAGGTTGGGATCCTGCGTCGCGAGGCCACCGGGTGAGGGGTTCGTCGACTGGGCCGGCTCGAAGGCCTGACGGCCGCCGGCCAGCGGAACGATCACCCGCTCCGGCCGGATGGTGGTCTCGCAGATCCCCTGGCAGATCGGGACCGTAAGGTCGGTCTCCTGGCAGATCGCCCTCATCTCGCCCCGGACGCACGTGCAGCGGCACAGCGCCGAGGCGGGAGCGGGCAGCGCCAGCAGGGCGGCGGCGAGCATGAACAGGCGCATGATGATCGACCTCATTGCCCGCGACTGGGCGATCGGGGCTCGGCGGACCTCATAGCACGACGCGCCCCGGAGCCCGAACGCGCCGGCGCTCCGGGAGGCCAACCCGCGGGCCGGAAAGGCCCGTCGCTCAGCCGGCCGTGACGCGGCGGTAGCTCGCCGCGAAGGCCTCGGCGGCCTCGCGCGTCAGATCGGTCACCACCAGTCCTGCGGTGTAGACGGTCCACCGCCCGTTCTGGTCTTCCGTGATGCAGATTTCGGCCATCGGGCGCCTCCACTCCACGCCACAACAAAGCCGAGCGAACCTGACGAGTTCCTGAACCGCGCCGGACGATCAGGCCTCCGGCGCGCCGTCCTCCCGGAGGATGCGGACGGGCCGGAAGGCGCGCGCCGACACCGCGGCCTCGACCCAGGCGCGGGCCGCCGCGGCCGCGGGGTGATCGGCGAAGGCGGCCGGGCGCGGCGGCCATTCCGACCCGGACTGGACGACGTAGCCGCGCTTGCCCGCGGCGCAGGGGCCGACGTAGCCGAAGACCTTGCCGGTCCCGTCGACGAGGTCGGTGCAGTGGACCGGCCCCTCGGTCCAGCGGAGATCGGGCATCCTCACCCCCCATGGTCTCGCCCCGTAAGCGGTCCCGGACCGCGCTCCGCCCGGGCCGAGGCGAGTCGACGCCGGCGCGGACCGCCCCTATACGCGCCCGGCGGCCGGATCGTCATCGGCGCCCTCCGAGCCCGCAGAGGGATCCGGCGTGGCTGACGGGGCGGCAGACGGCTCAGGGGAAGACCCGGCAGACCGCTCGGCGGTGAGCGTGGCGATCGTCGGCCTGGGCTATGTCGGGCTCCCGCTCGCCCTGGCGTTCGGCCGGGGACGGGTCACGATCGGCTACGAGCGCGCCGCCGACAAGGTGGCGGCCTACCGGGCCGGGCACGACCCGGCCGGGGAGATCGACGCGGAGGCGTTCCGGGCCGCCGCGCACCTCGCAATTACCGACGACCCGACCGCTCTGGGCGCGGCGGACGTGATCGTCGTCACGGTCCCGACCCCGGTGGACGCGGCCCAGTGCCCCGATTTCGACCTGCTGATCCGGGCCTCAGACCTCGTCGGCCGGCACATGCGGCCGGGCGCGACCGTGGTGTTCGAGTCCACCGTCTATCCGGGGGCCACCGAAGAGGTCTGCATCCCGGTCCTGGAGCGGGCCTCGGGCCTGCGCTGGAAGACGGATTTCTTCGTCGGCTACTCGCCCGAGCGGATCAACCCGGGCGACCGGGAGCACAGCCTCGCCCGGGTGGTGAAGATCGTCGCCGGCGACACGCCCGAGACCCTGGAGCGGCTCAAGGCCCTCTACGGGTCGATCATTGAGGCGGGGCTCCACGCCGCCTCGTCCATCCGGGTGGCCGAGGCCGCCAAGGTCATCGAGAACACCCAGCGCGACCTGAACATCGCGCTCATGAACGAGCTGTCGCTGATCTTCGACAAGCTCGACCTCGATACGCAGGAGGTCCTCGCGGCGGCGGGGACCAAGTGGAACTTCCTGCCGTTCCGCCCCGGGCTGGTCGGCGGCCACTGCATCGGCGTCGACCCCTATTACCTGACCCACAAGGCCGCGATGATCGGCTACCACCCGCAAGTGATCCTGGCCGGGCGGCGGATCAACGACAGCATGGCGGCCCATGTCGCCCGCAGCACGGTGAAGCGGATCGTCCGGCGCGGCGGGACCGGGCGGCCGCGGGTGATCGTCCTCGGCCTGACCTTCAAGGAAAACTGCGCGGACCTGCGCAACTCGAAGGTCGCCGACCTCGTGCGGGAACTCGAGGAATTCGGCTGCGCCGTGTCGGTCCACGATCCCCGCGCCGGCGCGGCGGAGGCCCGGGCCGAGTACGGCATCGACCTCGTCGACTGGGCCGACCTACCCGACGCCGCGGACGCCGCGGTGATCGCGGTCCCGCACCGCGACTACGCCCGGCTCGGTCCGGAGGCGATCGCCGCCCGGGTGAAGCCCGGCGGCCTGATCGTGGACGTGAAGGCGCTCTTCGATAAAGCACCGTTCGCGCGGTTGGGCTACGAGGTCTGGCGACTGTGACGGCGACCGCACCGACGCCGGGACAGCGGCGAGACGCCGGGCCATAAAGCGGCAGGAGACGCGGCGAGAGGCGCGGCGAGAAACGCCACACGACCCGCGATCATCGGGACGACGAGGGAACAGGCCATGGACGAGAAGGGGGCCGAGACGGGCCACGAGAACCGGCCACCCGCGCCCAGCGACGCGTCGGCGCTCGCGGAGCGGCACGCCCGCTACCCGGACGCGCAGATTCGCACGATCCTGAACGGCACGCGCACGATCGCGCTGGTGGGGGCCTCGGCCAACCCGGCGCGCCCGAGTTGGATCGTCCTGAAGTACCTGCTCGACCGGGGCTACGCGGTGACGCCGGTTAATCCCGGCCTCGCCGGCCAGGACCTGCTCGGGCGCCGGGTGGCCGCCTCCTTAGCCGAGGTCCAGGCCGGGCTGGGCGACCAGCCGATCGACATGGTCGAGATCTTCCGCAACTCCGCAGCCGCCGGGCCGCTGGTCGACGAGGCGCTGGCGCTGACGCCGCCGCCGAAGTCGATCTGGATGCAGCTCGGCGTGCGCGACGACGCGGCCGCCGCCCGGGCCGAGGCGCGCGGCCTGACGGTGATCATGAACCGCTGCCCTAAGATCGAGTACGGCCGGCTCTCCGGCGAGATCGGCTGGACCGGCGTGAATTCCCGGATCCTCAGCGCCCGGAAACCGGTGCTGGCGGCCAAGGGCGTCCAGAAGCTGACCATCGCGGAGCGTGGCCGGCGCTCCGACGGCTAGCGGTATTCTGATACCTCAACCATCAAACCACTGATCGGAATAGATTTTTCGGGATCGCGCACTTCTCTATTGACCCGGCATCCGGGGCGGTCTATGCACCCGGCACCGCCGCCGCGTGTGCTCCACGCGGCGGCTCGTTTTTCGGCACCCCGATGTCCGCGGATCCCGACGCGTCGGGGTCCGGTCCGTCGGAACCCCTGGGATTTGGCTATGAAGACCACCTCGCTGAAGCCCGCCGAGGTCGACAAGAAGTGGATCGTGATCGACGCGGAGGGCCTCGTCGTCGGCCGCCTCGCGTCGATCGTGGCGATGCGCCTGCGTGGCAAGCACAAGGCCGCCTACACGCCCCACGTCGATTGCGGCGACAACGTCATCGTCGTCAACGCGGACAAGGTGAAGTTCACCGGCCGCAAGTACGTCCAGAAGCGCTACTACTACCACACCGGCTACCCGGGCGGGATCAAGGAGCGCACGGCCAAGTTCATCCTCGAGGGCCGGTTCCCCGAGCGCGTGGTGGAGAAGGCCGTCGAGCGCATGCTGCCGCGCGGCCCGCTCTTCCGCCAGATCCTCGGCAATCTCCGCGTCTACAAGGGCACCGAGCACCCGCATGAGGCCCAGCAGCCGCAGGCGCTCGACGTCGGCGCCCTCAACCGCAAGAACGTGAGCGCTTGATCATGGCGACCCTGCAGTCCCTCGCCGACCTCAACCGGTCAAACACCGGCGCGGTCGACCCCGCCAACGAGGCCCCCGTCCACGTCCAGAAGCTGGACGCGCAGGGCCGCGCCTACGCCACCGGCAAGCGCAAGGACGCGGTCGCCCGCGTCTGGATCAAGCCCGGCAGCGGCACGGTGACGATCAACAAGCGCCCGGTGGAGACCTACTTCGCCCGTCCGGTGCTGCGCATGATCCTGCGCCAGCCGCTGGAGATCGCCGGCCGCGTCGACCAGTACGACATCACCGTCACGGTGGCGGGCGGCGGCCTCTCCGGCCAGGCCGGCGCGGTGCGCCACGGCCTGTCGAAGGCCCTGACCTACTACGAGCCGGAGCTGCGCGCCCCGCTGAAGCGTGAGGGCTTCCTCACCCGCGACGCCCGCGTGGTCGAGCGCAAGAAGTACGGCCGCAAGAAGGCCCGCCGCAGCTTCCAGTTCTCGAAGCGCTGATACCCGGTCATACCGGTGTCACGGAGAGGGCGGTTCCTGCGGGAGCCGCCCTTTCGCGTTTTCAGGCCGCTGCACGGTCGTTGACAGCCTGTCGCACCGCGCGCACCTGATCCCCGGCCGCGGTGCCCGACTCGGGCGGCGAGGCATTTTTCTAGAGAGCGAGACGAGCGATGTCTGGCGCAGGCGCGACGAAGCCCACCGTGTTCATCGACGGAGAGGCCGGCACGACCGGTCTCGGCATCCGCGAGCGCCTGGAGCGCGACGGGCGGGTCGCCCTGCGCAGCATCGCCCCGGAGCACCGCAAGGATCCGGCGGCCAAGCGCGCGCTGCTCGCCGAGGTCGACCTCGTCGTGCTCTGCCTGCCGGACGAGGCCGCCAAGGAGACCGTGGCACTGGCCGACAGCCTGCCCGGCGGCGGACCCCGCGTCCTCGATGCCAGCACCGCCCACCGGGTCGCGGAGGGCTGGACCTACGGCTTCCCGGAGCTGACCCGGGAGCAGGGCGCGGCGGTGGCCCGCGCCCGGCGGGTCGCCAATCCGGGCTGCTACCCGACCGGCGGCGTCGCGCTCCTGCGCCCGCTAGTGGAGGGTGGCCTGATCCCGGCCGACCACCCGATCAGCGTCAACGCGGTCAGCGGCTACAGCGGCGGCGGCAAGAGCATGATCGAGGCCTACGAGCAGGGCACGGCGCCGCCGTTCCAGCTCTACGGCCTCGGCTTCGCCCACAAGCACCTGCCGGAATTGCAGCGCTACAGCGGGCTCACCCGGCGGCCGATCTTCGTGCCGTCGGTGGGTAACTTCCGGCAGGGCATGCTGGTGAGCGTGCCGCTCCACCTTGAGACGCTGCCGGGCCGGCCCACGGCCTCCGACCTCGAGGCGGCCCTGCGCGACTGGTACGCCGGTCAGAGGCTGGTGGAAGTGGTGCCGGGCGCCGGAACCGGCGCGCACCGCGAGAAGATCGAGCCGGAGGATCTCAACGACACCGACCGGCTGGAGCTGCGCGTGTTCGGCTCGGCCGAGCACGGGCAGGCGGTGCTGGTGGCGCGCCTCGACAATCTCGGCAAGGGCGCCTCCGGGGCGGCTGTGCAGAATCTCGGGCTGATGCTCGGACTCGACGGCTAGCCGACGGGCACGCCCCGTCGCCCTGCGACGGGGTCACGGGACACGCGCCCGCCTCGACAGAGCGGGCTCGCCCGGCAAAGAGGGGGCTCGGGGCGCGGGCCCCGGACCGCTCCCTACGCAGCGCGAGACGCGATGAACGGCGACCTGATCGATGCGGCGTTCGGCCGGCCCTGGCTCGGCGCGGCACCCGCGGCCGGCGAGACCGACCGCCCGGCGGGCCCTCCGAGCTTCCAGGTCGATCTCGGCTTCCGCTGCCCGGTCCGCCGAGTCGAGCTCGTGGCGGCCTGCGCGGCGCCGCCGCGCCTCGCCCTCTCCGACGACGGGCAGGCCTGGCGCGCGGCCGACCTCGACGCGGCCCGGGGCGGGGCCGAGGCCCTGGTGCTGGTGCTGGTGCCCGGGGAGGGTGCCTGGGCACGCCACGTCCGCGTCATCCCGGACGAGCCCGCCGGAGGCGAGCCGCCTGCAGTGCGGGTGCTGTGCGACCGGGCGGATTTCGACCTCATCGCCCTGCGGCGCGTGCTCGACGTGCCCTTCGACATGGCCGACGAGCGGCTCGGCGCGAACGCTTACGTCTCCTACCGCCTCGTCAGCGCCGAGCGGCCGCGCTCCCGCGCCCTGGTCGGGCTCGCGCTCTACGAGTGCGGTGCCTTCGGCAACTGCCTGATCCAGCTGCTGCTCGCGATCGGCATCGCCCGCAACCTGAACCTGAAATACATCAAACTCCCGGCCGCCGACCGGAGCGAGGTGATCGGCCTGACAGGCCCGCTGACCTGCGGCGGCCTCACCTTCATCCCCGGCTCGGAGCCGCTGCCGGAGGCGGGCGCCTTCCTGTCGGGGATGTACTTCGACCTCGGGATCCAGCAGCTCGCCGGCACCCTCGGCCCCGACGAGACCCGGCACATCGTGCGGACCTGCATCCGGCCGCTGTTCAACCGGCTGCCAGTCGAGATCCCCGCCAAGCCCGACGACGAGTTGCTGATCCACATCCGCTCGGGGGACATCTTCAGCACCTGGGTGGCGCCGACCTACCCGCAGCCGCCGCTCGCCTTCTACCAGATGGTGATCCGGCGGCTCCTGGCGGAGGGCCGCATCGCCCGGATCAAGATGGTGTTCGAGAATCGGCTCAACCCCGTGATCCCGGTGCTGGAAGCGTGGATCGCCGAGATCGGCGTGCCGCTGACGACCCAGAGCGGCTCCCTGATCGACGACGTCGCGACGCTGATGAACGGGCGCTACCTCGTCTTCGGGCTCGGCACCTTCGGGCCGGGGGTCTGCCAGCTCTCCGAGCATGTCGAGCAGGTCTTCTACTTCGCCTCCGGCTGGCCGCAGCATTTCAAGAGCATCCCGACCATCGGGCGGGTCGTCGAGGTGCTGGACGTCGCCGGCGGCTACACGAAGGTCGGCGAGTGGGACAACTCACCCGAGCGCCGCGCGCTGATGCTCGCGTATCCGGCCGAGAACCTCGCCTTCGACGACGCCTGAGCCCGGCCGTGCCGCCTTGCCGAAGCCGGCAAAACCGGTGACAAGCCCTCGAGCCACCGCCGGAGGACAGACTTGGCCAGCGCTGACCCATCCCCGGAAGCCCTGTGCGTCAACGCCTTCGACATGCACCGGGCCGAGGTGCTGATGCGGCTGCGGCGGCGGCTCCGGCCGCGCCACACCACCCTGGTCAGCTTCGCCGCCAAGTACCACTACGTCGAGAGCCAGCGCCGGCTGGTGGCCTCGGCCGCCGCCACGGGCGATTTCGACACGATCGAGAGCTGGTCCCCCGACCGGCTGCGCGGGACGGCGTTCTACCGGGAGCATCGCGCGATCCTCGACCGGTCCCGGGGCGCCGGCAACTGGGCCTGGAAGCCCTACGTCATCGCCGAGGCGCTGGAGAAGCGCCGCGACGGCGACTTCGTCGTCTTCAGCGACACCGGCATGCAGGCGGTCGGCGACGACCCGCTGCCGCCGGTGGCGCCGCTGCTCACCTGGCTCGACGGCTCGCAGCACCGGGTCGCGGTGGGCGTGCTGCACGGGAAGCCCCAGCGGGCCTGGACCAAGCGCGACTGCTTCGTGCTGATGGACTGCGACGCGGCGCGCTACTGGGACGCCGACCAGATCCAGGCCTCCTGGATCGCCTTCATGGTGAGCCCCGCCACCCGCCGGCTCGTGGCCGAGTGGCTGCGCTACGCGGGCGATCCGCGGGTCGTCACCGACATCCCGAATCAGATGGGGCTGCCGGATCTCGAGGGTTTCATCGACCACCGCTTCGACCAGAGCATCCTGTCGAACCTGATCTACAAGCTCGACCTGGAGATCCCGCCGCTGCGCCAGCCGTCCAAGCAGATCCGGACGCTGATCGACGAGCTGGAGATGGACACGCTGGTGGCGATGCGGCCCTCCGAGAACATCGCGCTGGGCAAGACCTGGACGGCGAGCTCCGCCTCGCCCTGGTCGGGCACCACGGGCACCTACGGCGAGCGCACCACCGGCGACCCGTCCTTCTTCTTCCACACCGGGCTCGACCGGAACCCCTGGTTCGTCCTCGATCTCGGCGCGGTCGAGCGGGTCTCGGAGATCCGGATCTACAACCGGTGGGGGCAGCTCAGCGAGCGGGCGCAGCTGATGCGGGTCTGGCTGGGCGAGACCGAGGGCGACTACCGCCTCGTCTTCGACGCCGTGGACGCCCACTGCCATCCCGGCCTGCCCCTCCACCTGCGGTTCGACAACGCGCGGTTCCGCTACCTCAAGATCGATCTCGACGAGGAGCAGCACCTGCATCTCGACGGGATCGAGATCTTCGCGGCGCGCTGACGCCGCCCCGGATCGCGACGGCATGAGCACGCCGATGCAGGACAAGCCGCTGTTCCCGTTCGGGCCGATCCTGTTCCTGGGCGACTCGGTGACCGCCGGGTGGACCGCGCAGAACCCGCCCCTGTTCTCCGGACCGCAGACCGTAGGCCGGGGCATCGCCGGCCAGTCGGTCCGGGACACCGCGCGCCGGCTCCGCTCGGAGATCGCCCTCTACGGTGCCAAGGGCCTGCACCTGCTCTGCGGCCGCGACGACATCCTCGGCGGCGCGCATTCGCCCACGTTGGACGGCATCGTGGGCGATATCGCCGCGATGCTGCGGGACACCAGCGACCTGTACGTGCGGACCTGGGTCGGCTCGATCCTGCCGGTCGATCCCAACGCGCCCGGGGCGGCCGGGCGGCCGGTCGCGCTGATCGGCGCAGTCAACGCGTGGCTGCGCGACCACGTGCAGGAATACGGGGCCCACTTCATCGACTACGATCCCGTCCTGGCCACGGGGGCGGGCGCGCTCCGGCCCGGCTACAGCGACGACGGGATCAGCCTCAACGCCGCCGGCCTCGCGGCGCTCGAGGCCGCGACGCTGGCGATCCTGACGGTCCCGGATCTCGAGCCGATCTGGCCGCCGCCGGAGAGCGAGGACGCCGCGCGGCGGCGCAAGTTCCTGCACCATTTCGGCTACCTCGACTCGAACACGCGCTATCCGAGCCCGTTCATCCAGTTCGCCGGCAAGCCGGGCGCGAGCCATTACGGCGTCCCGTTCGACGCGGACGGCTTCCTGAACGCCGCCCCCATCGTCGCGCGCAAGCCGGAGGGCGAGACCCGGATCCTGGTCGTCGGCGACTCGACCACGATCGACGGCGGCGACATCGCCAACACCCTGCCGGACCGCATCGAGCGGATCCTGCGGGCGGACGGCCTCGACAGCGCGAAGGTCTACAATTTCGGGGTGATGTCGAGCTGCCTCACGCAGATGACGCACCTGATCTGGTCGCGGCTCGTGACCTACGGCCCCGACGCGATCCTCGTGCTGAGCGGCAGCACCGACCTGTTCCAGCCCTGGACCTACGATCCCCGGCCGGGACACCCCTACAACGCCTTCATCACCCAGCGGCTCTACGACCACTTCTTCGACACGCACGATCCCCGCGCCCGCGAGGACGGCCTGTCCTACGAGGCGCTGATCACGCTGATCTACGAGGAGCTGAAGCGGCTGCGGGTCGAGGTGGGCTGGCAGAGCCCCGGCTGGGAGGACGCGATCGTCCACCATTACGAACTGGCGGCGCACCGGCTGACCAAGCTGTCCCACGACCACGCGGTGCCGATCGTCAGCGTCCTGCAACCGACGATCTTGCGCAAGCGCCACCTCACCGAGATGGAGCGCGGCGTCGCCTCGGGGGCGTTCCTGGCCTATCTCGACCGGCAATACGCCAAGCTGGAGGCGTTCACCGCGCAGCTCGCGGCGCGCCGCCCGTACCGGCGCACCTTCACGGCCCTCGACCTCAGCGGGATCTTTCGCGACCGGGAGGAGGGGACCTTCTACGACATCGTCCACTACGACGATCCCGCCCGTGAGATCGTCGCGGCCCGGCTGGCCGCCGAGATCCGCGGCGCCCTGGACCGGGCCCGCACCCGCACGCCGCTGGCCCGGGTGCGGCACCTCCTCGCCGGTCTGCGGCGATAGGGCCCAAAGGCGTCGCACCGGGGGCGCGGCGCCGAGATCGGCGCGGGTCCCCTCTCCCGTGCGGGAGAGGGACAGGGTGAGGGGTCGGGTCTGTCCGGATCAGGCGCAACCTGGCCCCGCCGTGATGGTAGCGCGATCCGGATCCGTCTTGTCCCTCACCCCAACCCTCTCCCGCACGGGAGAGGGGGCACGTCGTGCTGCACGGAGTCGCTCCGCCCCGTGCGATGCCGAAAGTCAGCCTCGCTCGGCCGCCCGCTTGACCCGGTGGGTGAAGATCACTGAGAGCCAGGGCACGACCTCGTGCTCAACCTCGATGGAGAGCAGCACCTCGAGATGGAGCGCGTAGGGGAGGGTGAAGCGGAAGCCGCAGCGGGCCTCCTCCATCGTGGTCGGCATGTCGCCGAGCACCGCCGCGATCACGTCCGGCCGGTGGACGTCCGCGGGGATGCGCTGAGTCTCGCCGTCGGCCTCCACGATCAGCGTCGCCTTGGCGCGGCTCGCCGAGACGACCCAGCCGGCCAGGACCACCTGCCCGTCCTGGATCTCGGCCCAGACCCGGTCCCGGGGGTCCTCCAGGTTCGCGCGGGCGAAGGAATCCGGCAGTTCGCCGTCGAGCTCGGCCACGGTGCAGCCGACCTCGTACTTCTCGAAGCCGCGCCCCTCGCCGAAGATGCCGGCGAACTCCTTCTGGTACTGGGCGATCCGGGCGTTCTTGATGTCCTCCGGCAGACCCGACCACTGGCCCTTCTCCTGGACCGTGTACACCGAGAGCAGCTCCCGCAGGAACGCGATCCGGCCCTTGTCGGCGACGTAGAGGTTCATCAGCCAGTCGGCCGCCGAGGCGTTCGCGTAGTAGGCCTCCGGCACCCGGCGCAGGGCCTCGGCGCGGTAGAAGCAGCAGGAGAAGTTGGCGGTCAGCGGCGAGTTGGCCAGGACCGGGAAGCTGATCGTGCCGGTCGGATAGCGGCCCTGCTCGTCGTGCGGGACGTAGGAGCCGGTCGCCGGGTAGTGGAGCAGCACCCAGTTGAAGCACATGTCCAGCTTGCGGTCGTTGCGCAGCATCCGCATCTGCATGGCGATCTTGCGGTCGGACAGCCAGTAATCGTCCGCCTCGCAGAAGGCGACGTACCGGCCGGTGCAGGCGGCGAGGCAGTCCTGCATGTTGCGCAGCATGCCGAGATTGTGCGGCCGGGGCCGCACCGCGATCCGCTCCGGGTCGCGCGCCCGGTAGCGCTCGACGATCGCGGCGGTGCCGTCGGTGGACTTGTCGTCGCCGATCACGACCTGCATCCGGAACAGCCCGCGCTGGCCTAGCACCGCGTCGAGGCAGCGGCCGATATCGGCGGCGTGGTTGTAGGCCGTGACGATGACGCTGACGGTGAGCTGCTCCAGCAGCCACGCGCGCAGGGCCTCCGGCTCTCCTGAAAGGTCATCTGGCGCGTCGAAGCCCATATCGCTCAAGGCGTCCCGGGCGATGTCCGGGTTGGCCTCGATCAGGCGCCCGAGGCTCGGCACGTCCTCCTCGTCGAGATAGGCCTCGGCCAGCCGCCGGAAGATCGACTTCTGCGCGGCCTCGTAGCCCGCGGCGTAGCGGCCGCCGAAATGGCCGCGCAGCTTGCGGAAGAACGCGATCTCGGAGTTGCCAAGCTTCTTGTGGCGGGCAAGTTCGGTGGCGTAGGTCGCCCACATCCCGGCGGCATGCTTGCGGTAGACCGCCATCACTTCCGGCAGGAAGCCGATGCGCCCGACCTCGGCATGCATCAGGTGGACGTACCAGTCGCCGGGGGCGATGCCCTCGTCGAACACGAACGCCTCCTCGCCGTGGTAGCGCCAGCGGTAGAGCACGCTGTTGGTCTGGACGAAGTTGTGGGCCACGAGGTCGGACAGCGACGGCTGCGGGCTGCACTGCTTCGGGTAGAGCTCGTCGACCCCCGGCATGTCCTCGTAGACGACGCGCACCCGGTGGAAGCAGAGGGTGAATTCCGGGCGCGCCCGCAGGAAATCGACCTGCCGCTGGAGCTTGCGCGGGTCGGTCCAGTAATCGTCGCCCTCGCAGATCGCCACGAACTCGCCGCGGGCGCGGGCCGTCAGGTCGGCGAAATTCCTGTTCGGCCCGAGGTTCTCGCTGCGCAGGACCGCCACGAGGTTGGGGTGGCGCGCGGCGTACTCGGCGATGATCTCGGCGGTCCCGTCCGTGGAGCAGTCGTCGCCGACCAGCAGCTCGAAGGGGAAATCCGTGGCCTGGCCGAGGATGCTCTCCAGCGTCTGCCGGATGAAGGCCGCCTGGTTGTAGCTGATGCACAGGACCGAGACGACCGGCCGGTTCCAGGCCGGCGCGGGCCGGGTCTCGGCGCGCGCCCGGATCCAGGCCGCGAAGGGATTGACGAAGCTGCCGTCGAAGGTCTCGTCCGGCGGCGCGGTGAAGTCGGCCCGGGGCCGGCGCCCCAGCCGGGCGCCGTACTTCACGTAGTGCTCCAGGGGCGACAGGTCGGTCAGGCCGACATCGGGATAGCGCGTCGCGTAGCCGATATGGTCAAACAAGCCGCTGGCGTAGATCGTGGCGAAATCGTTCTGCCACGGCTCGAGCGCAGCCGTGGTCGAGCCCGGCGCGCTCGCGCCTGCACCGTCCTGCATCGGTCTGATCCCTCGCACGCACCCCGTCCGGCCGCTCCCTAGATCACGGGACGGGGAGGGTCAACGCGACCGATAGAGACGATCGCGAAGTCTAGCTATTTCGGATCCGGATTTATACTTGGCATGATCGCCCGCAAAACGCGCCAACACTTAGGAGAGACCACTTGCAAGATCGGTCACTCCGCGGCGCGCGCGCCGTCGACCGGCCCTCACAGCGTCGAGGGCAGGCGCGCCTCCTCCGACCCGTGATTGTAATAGTGCATCATCGGATCGGCCCCCGCATTGGCGACGTCGTCGTTGCACGCGAGGTAGAACTGGCGATCGAACAGGCCGGATGTCTCGAGCCACGCGAGCATCGTCTGCTCGGGCACGACCGGGGCGCGGTCAGGGGCGGCTTCGGCGGCTTCCCGGTAGAGGTGGGCGAACCGGGCGATCCGGGCCGCGACCTCCTTGGCGGCGGGACGGCGCACCGACGAGGCGACGACGCTCGACTGCTCGCCGGGACGCCGGCGCTGGAGATCCGCCTCGGCGAGGCGCACCAGCCGGGCCAGCTCGCCCTGCGCTTCCTTGAGCCGCGCCTGGGTCTCGGCGAGCTCCGCCCGCAGCGCCTCTACGTCCTCGCCCAAGGTCGGCTCCGTCTCAGTCGCGGGGCCCGACGGGTCTCGGGCACGCGGCCGCCGGCGGGATCGGCCGGAGGCCGGCGCGACGGGGCGCCCCTGTCGGGTCGAGGCCGGCTGTACGATCGGCTCCGGGACCGGTCAACCCTGCGCGGGGCGCGCGGATCGCGGGGCGGGCGGTCACGCCGCCAGACCGACGGCCTCCTCGGCCTCCGCGTCGGCCTCGTCCTCCGGACGCGGGAGCCACCGGCCAACCACCAGCAGCAGGAGGGCGGGGACGACGAGGATCAGGGCGATGCCGAGGATCCCGACATGCCCGATCAGCCGCCCGTAGAAGCCGCCGGTGACGCCGTCGTGCCACGAGATCACCGCCATGCCGGCACCGGCGGCGACGAGCAGCACGGGGATCTTGAACCACAGGGGCCAGGGCGCGCGCCGGGTGCGGACGGCCGCGCGCGCGGGGGCCTGCGGCGCCGCGCGCGCGCGCTGGGCCAGGAGCGCCTCGATCTGATTCTGGAACTCCGCCTGGACGGGGCTGCTCGGGTCCACGCCGCCGTGCGCCGGGTGAGGCTCCATGACAGGCTCGACCCGCGCCTCGCCGAGCCCCCCGCCGAGCGGTCCCGGGATCTCGGCCTCCGCGGCGACCATCAGGCGCGCCTCGTGCCGGCGCATGAACAGCCAGAGCGCGACGGCGCCCAGCAGGACGAAGGCCAGCAGCCCGAGGCCGACCGGGCCCATCACGTTCTCGATCGACCGGCCGCACAGGTAGGCGCCGAATCCCATTATCGAGGCCCAGGCGACGCCCCCGAGGGCGTTGAAGGCCATGAAGCGGCGCGCGTCGAGCTTGTTCACGCCGGCCAGGACCGCCGCGTAGGCCCGGAGCATCGCGGTGAAGCGGCCGAAGAACACGATCTTCCCGCCGTGCCGGCGGAACAGGTACTGGCCGAGCTTGAGCCGGCCGTGGTCGAGCCCGATCAGGTGCCCCTTGCGCAGGAGCAGGGGCAGTCCCCAGCGGCGGCCGACCCAGTAGCCGGCATTGTCGCCCAGGATGGCGGCGGTCGCGGCGATCGCCACGACGACGGCGATGTTGATGTTGCCCGTGCTGCCGGCGTAGGCCGCCGAGGTCAGCAGCACCGTCTCGCCGGGCAGGGGCAGCCCGGCGCTCTCCAGGGTGATGATGACGAAGATGGCCAGATAGCCGTAATGCGCGATCAGGTCGGCGATCGGCAGATCGTGCAGGAAGGACATGGGCTCTCCTCGCGGATCGATGCCGCCCGCTGTCGCCGACAAACGTGGCCGCTCCGGGGCGAAGACGAGATCCGGTCGGTCAACCGGTGGCGGGGGGTGGACCAGCCGTCTCCGCCTGCGCCAAGTGGGCGCGCATCCACGCGATGGTCCCGGTCAGCCCGGCCTGCAGGGGGACGCGGGGCTGCCAGCCGAGCTCCGCCTGGATCAGCGCGGTGTCGAGCACGTTGGCCGGCACGTCGGCGGCGCGGCTCGGCCGGTGCACGCACGGGACGTGGTCCCGCCCGAAGGCCGCCTTCAGCTCGGCGATGACCTCGTTGACGCTCAGGCCCCGGCCGCTGCCGACGTTCAGCACCTTGTGCGGTCCCCGATAGGCGACCGCGCCCAGGAAGGCGTCGCTGACGTCGTCGATGTGCAGGAAGTCGCGCACCACCGCGCCGGTCCCCCAGACCTCCAACGGCTGGCCGGTGAGGACGCGGTGGATGTAGCTGCCGATCAGGCCCTGGTGCTTTGTGCCGAGCTGGAAGCGGCCGTAGGGGTTGGCGATCCGCAGGATCTGGTAGTCGATCCCGTGGAGGTGCCGGTAGAGGTGGAGCGACTTCTCGATCATCAGCTTGCTGATGCCGTAGGCCGAGATCGGGTCAGTCGGCGCTTGCTCGGAGATCGGAATGGCACGGGGAATTCCGTAGATCGCCCCCCCAGAGGACGAGAACACGAGCTTCCCGATCCGTGCCGAACGGCAGATCTCCAGGAGGTGCAGCGTGGCGATCGGCGCCGCCGAGAGCTCCGCCGACGGGTCGCGGTTGGAGCTCTCGGGGATCGAGCCGGCGATCAGGTGAAAGACGACGTCCTGGCGCTCCACCGCGTTGGCGAGGGCGAGGCGGTCGGAGAACTGGCCGGACACCCGGGCAACGCGCCGGTCCAGGACCTCGGCCTGCGGGTGGCTGCGGCTGAAGCACGTGACCTCGGCGCCCGCCGCCGCGAGGCGGTTGCACAGGTTCAGCCCGAGGAACCCGCCGCCGCCCAGCACGAGGCAGCGGGCGCCCGCGAGCCCTGGCCCGGGCGGCCCGCCGGCGGCGTCGCCGCTCACGGCCGCGGATCGGCGGGGCGGGCCCCTTCGGACCCGGCCTCGCCCGCCGCGATCAGGCGCTCGAGCAGCGTCCGGGCGGTGTCCTCCAGCGCGCGCCGGGTCGGCTCCAGGGGCGCCTTGCCGGAGGCGCGGGCCGCCGCGTAGGCCGCCGCGTAGGCGGTGTCCCAGGCGGCGGCGAGGATCGGGCCGCTGGCCGCTTCCAGGTCGTCGCGGATTGCCGTCCAGGCCGCCCGCTGGGCGGCGTCCCAGGCCGCCGCCCGCACGTAGGGGCCGGTCTGGCGCAGGGTGAGATTAGCGATCGCCGCCCGCTTGCGGGCGCGTCGGAGGTCGTCGCACAGCCCGGCGAGATCCCCCAGATCGCGGATCTCGGGCAAGCCGGCCAGCACGTCGGCCTCGACGTTCAGCTTGGCGAGGTGGAACCATGCCGGCAGGTGAACGCGGACGAGCCAGTCGGCCACCATCCCGGCCCGGCGTCGCTCGACGGGTTCCGAACCGCGCGTCCCGACGAGGCGGGGAAGCAGGGGGAGGATGCGGCCGTCGCGCGCCGCCTGCGGCAGGCCGTCGCTCCACGTGCGGACGAAGGCGGCAATCACGGGCGACGCGCAGGCCGGCCGGTCCGAGAGCGGCTCCCCGGCGAGATGGGCGACCGCTTCCATGGCGCACAGCGCCCCGTCGCGCCCGGCCTGCCGGCCGGCCGCCAGCGTCCGGACCGACGCGATCCGGTCACCGCCGATCTCAAGGCTCCCCGATTCCGGCATCCGAAGGCTTTCCTCATCTCCCGCCCGTGCGCCGGCCCAACGCCGCGGGCGGCGGCCGGCGCGCGAAGCCACGGCCGACCCGTTCGGGACGGGGATTTACCAGTTCCGCGGCGGGACGCTAAGGGTGGGCTCCTGCCACGACGCCCGATGCGCGGCCCCGCTCCTGCTGGCGGCCGTCCGAGGTTGGCACCACGTCGAGGCCGGGAACGGGCCGGTCGAGCACGCGGAACATGTCACACTTCCTGGACCTGATCAGAGATCATCGCGGCGGCCAGGCCGACCTGATCGCGCGGCTCGGCGCGCTCGCGGCCGACCCGGCGGCGGCGGGGACCAGCCCCGGCACGATGATCCGCCATCTCGACGCCCTGGCGTTCCGGCTGGACGGGGGCGGCGCGCCCGATCTCGCGGCCCAGGCCTACGACCTCGCGGCCATCCTGGCGGGCCGCGATGGCGGCCGCTGGACCCTGGCCGCCGCGGAGGCGCGCCTGCGCGACCTCTGCGCCCGCGGACGCTTCGCCGAGGCGGATCCGGTCGTCGCGCGCCTGCGCGCCGCGGACGCGAACCGGCTGCGCCCGCGGATCATGGAGGAGCTGATCGACAGGGCGTGGCTGCTGGAGCTGCGCGGCGAGGCCGAGGCGAGCGTCCAGTGCTACCGCCTCGCCCTGGATCTCAACGGCGGCGCGCCCGGCCTCGTCTCGCGGGACGGGGATCCGCTCGCCAAGAAGATCAAGAATCTGCGCCGGCTCCAGCTCGACGCGCTGATCGAGGCCGGGGACTTCGACGCGGCCGTCGCCCTGCACGAGACGACCCGCCGGCTGATCGGCGCCGGCCCCCTGGCCTGCTACGACATGGTCGCCGCCGCGTCCCTGGCCGGCCGGCCGGGCATCGACTACGCCGAGCTCCGGCCGCCCCGGCCGATCCAGGCACCGGAGCTCAAGTTCACCGAGCCGCCGCCGCCCCTCACCTCTGAGCCGGGGGATCTGGAGGCGCCGAGCCAGTACCTCGCGTTCGTCGACGGCTGCCACGCCTTCCCGCGCAGCAACCTCGTCGTGAAGGACAGCCACCTGATCTATGACCTCGCCGCCCATCCCCGCCGGCGGGACGTGCTGCTCCAGGACGGGGTCAACCCGGACCAGATCGTGATGGCGGCCTTCGGGGAGAGGCGGGCCCTCGTCGAGGTTCCGGAGGACAGCCTGTCGATCGAGGCCGGCCTGTCGATGTTCGGGCTCCAGAGCCGGAATTACGGCCACTGGTTCTGCGAGTTCGTGCCGCGCATGCTCGCCTACAACGACCCGTGCTGCCCGGACGGCATCCCGCTCTGCATCGATGACCACATGCCGGCGACCCACGAGGAGGTGGTCCGGCTCCTCGACACGCGCGACCGCCCGATCATCAAGCTGCCGCCCCGGCCGGTGGCGTTCGGCCGGCTCGGCCTCGCGCCGGTGCCCGCCTTCTTCCCGTTCGAGATGCGGCCGGGGCAGCCGGTCTACGACACGATCTGGCCCGCCGACATCCTGATGGATCTGCGCACCCGCATCCTCGACAGCGCCCGCGCGCGCGGGGCCCTGAGCGGCCGCACCGGCCGCCGGCTGTTCATCTCGCGCAAGGCCTTCGCGCAGCGCCAACTCGTCAACGAGGTCGAGATCGCCGAGGCGCTCCGGCCGCACGGCTTCGAGGTCATCACTCCGGAGACGATGACGTTCCTCGAACAGGTCGACGCGTTCCACGCCGCCGACATCATCGTCGGCTCGTCGAGTTCGGCGCTCACCAACGGACTGTTCTGCCGCCCGGATTGCCGGATCCTCGGCCTGATCCACGCCAACCTGAGCTTCAATTTCCGGGGCTATACGAGCTTCATCGAGGCCGGCGGCGCGCGGATCACGTTCCTGCGCGGCCAGACGACGAACGAGGACGGCCACGCCTTCCACGCCAGCTACCACGTCGCGCCGAGCGCGGTGGTCGCGGCCCTCGGATCTCTGGCGCAGCCAACCCCGGTGCTATCGCCGCAGGTGCCGCCCGTCGCGCCTGCGGTCGCCGGACGGTCGGTCGTGGGCCGACTGCTCGGCGCTCTTCCATTCCCGCGGCGAGCCGATGGACAATAGATCAGTAATTGCATTTGTTCGACAAGGCTCGCGGAAGTAGAGTCCGACCGTTGCGGATCGGTCGCGTTGCGCTTAGAGGGCTTCGCGACATCGGATCGCGCTCCGGACGCGAAGGGGCCTCGGCACGGTCCATGGTATGTTTCGCGGTCGAGGGTCGACGTCAGAGAGCCGGCATTTCGGCGAGGGAACGATGACTCAGCCACACCTGATCGAGTTTCGCCACATCCTCGATCATAGGGGAGCGCTGACGCCCATCGAGGCAGAGAAGGATGTGCCGTTCGACATCCGACGCGTCTATTTCATCTACGATGTCTCGCACGGCGCGGTGCGCGCGGGGCATAGCCACAAAGAGCTGCAGCAGGTCCTGATCGCGATTTCTGGCAGCTTCAAAGTCCACCTGGATGACGGCCGCACGCGCCAGACGTTTCTGCTCAATCGACCCAACATCGGCCTCTATGTCCCGCGCATGGTGTGGCGCGATATCGACGAGTTCTCCGGTGGGGCAGTGTGTCTCTCCCTGGCCTCGCAGCATTACGAGGAGAGCGACTATTACAGGGACTACGACACATTCTTGCGCGCCGTGGGAAGCCGGTAGGGGAGGCCCGCGATGAAGGTTCCGTTTCTCGATCTCGGCCGCACCCACGACACCGTCCGCGCCGACCTCGACGCCGCGTGGCACCGCGTCCTGGACCGTTCGCGATACGTCCTGGGTGAGGAGGTCGAAGCTTTCGAATCGGAGTTCGCCGCCTATTGCGAGGCCGAGCATGCGGTCGGCGTCGCTAACGGCCTGGACGCCCTGATCCTGATCCTGCGCGCCTACGGGATCGGTCCCGGCGACGAGGTGCTCGTGCCGTCGAACACCTTCATCGCGACCTGGCTAGCGGTGAGCCAGGTCGGCGCGAAGCCGGTCTCCGTCGATCCGGATCCGTCGACCTACAACATGGACCCGGCCGGAGCCGCGCGGGCTGTCAGCAGCCGGACGAAGGCCATCATGCCGGTCCACCTCTACGGCCAGCCGGCCGACATGGAGGCGCTGCGCGCCCTCGCGCACCGGCATAATCTCGTCTGCATCGAGGATGCCGCGCAGGCCCACGGCGCGACCTTCGCCGGGCGGCGGACGGGCAGCCTCGGCGACGCCGCCGCTTTCAGCTTCTATCCGGGCAAGAATCTGGGTGCTCTGGGCGATGGCGGGGCCGTGACCACGTCCGACACGGCAGTCGCGCGCCGGATCCGCGAACTCGCCAACTACGGCTCGCGCGAAAAATACGTGCATCGGCAGCAGGGGGTGAACTCGCGGCTCGACGAGCTTCAGGCCGCGCTGCTTCGCATCAAGCTGCGCCATCTCGACGACTGGAACAGCCGGCGCCGCGCCGTCGCGGCCGCGTATCGGGACGGCCTCGCCGATACGGACCTCGCTCTTCCGCAAGTCGATCCGCGCACCGATCCCGTCTGGCACCTGTTCGTCGTCCGGTCCGGGCAGCGGGATGCGCTGGCGGCGCGGCTCGACGAGGCGGGGGTCGGCACGCAGATTCATTACCCGATCGCACCGGCAGATGCCGAAGCCTATGCGGGCGTCTCGATCGCGGGGGAGAGCCGTCTGGGCCGCGTCCTCGGTCGAGAGATCCTGAGCCTTCCCATCGGGCCCCATCTTCAGGAAGAGGAAATCCGGCACGTCGTGCTCGCCTGCCGTGCGGCCATGGCCTCGAACCAGCGCCACGGCCCGGCGTGAGATCTACAGCCTCGGACCGCTGAGCCCGGGGCCGTCAGCAGTCCTAAGATCCGCGGCCGGTTCCCCGCGCCGCGCAGTTCGGGCAGCTGGAGCGTCTCGGGACCGGGACCGCCCGGGCTCGGACGCCGATTCCAAACGGAACAGGAGGCCCCCGTGTCATCGTCACCCCTGAACGCTGCCGACGGTGGGCCTCCCAAGGACGGCCCGAGTTCCTTGGAGAACCTCCGGACCGGCCGCGACGTCGATCTCGCCAAGGTCGACCTCACGTTCGAGGGATTCCGCGCCCTCGCGCAGAATCCGCACCTCTCCGCCAACGAGCGGATCGGCTTCCCGGAGACGTATCGCGACGGCTTCGAGGAGGCGATCCTGCGCGACATCGCGGCCAAGCTCCCGGCCCTGCTCGGGACCGGCGCCACCATCGTGGATATCGGGCCCGGATGCGCCGGGCTGCCGCATCGCCTCATTGATCTGTGCCGCGAGCGGGGCCACCGCCTGGTCCTCGTCGATAGCGCGGAGATGCTCGAGCAACTGTCCGACGTCGCCGGCGTGACCGCGAAGATCGCCGGCGCGTTCCCGGCGAACCGGGACGCCGTCCGGAATGCGGTCGGCCAAGCCGACATCGTCCTCTGCTACAGCGTCTTCCATTACGTGTTCGCGGAGGGCAATCCCTTCACCTTCCTCGACAGCATCGTGGCGCTGCTCGCCGATGGCGGCCGTGCCCTGATCGGCGACATCCCGAACATCTCGAAGCGGCGCCGCTTCTTCGCGAGCGAGACCGGCCGGAGCTTTCATAAGGCCTTCACGCAGACCGACTCCGAGCCGGACGTCCGCTACAATGAGCCGAGCCCCGGCAAGATCGACGACGCCGTGCTCATGGGGCTCATCCAGCGGGCGCAGGCCGCCGGCGCGGACGCCTACGTCATGCCTCAGGCGCCGGATCTCCCCATGGCCAACCGGCGCGAAGATCTCCTCATCATGAAGGCGTAATCGATGAAACCGCTGATCATCTTCGGCAACGGCGAAATCGCCAGCATGGCCTATGAGTACTTCACCCACGACAGCGGCCATGAAGTGAAGGCTTTCTCGATCGGCGAGGCGTACATCACGCAGCCGCATCACCACGATCTGCCGGTGATCCCGCTCGCCCAGGTGCAGCAGGCCTACCCGCCCGAGGAGTACGACGCCTTCGTCGCCATCGGCGATTCGAAGCTCAACCGCGTCCGTGCCGATCTCTGCGCGCATGTCAAATCCATGGGCTACAGGTTGACGTCGTATGTCAGCACGAAGGCCTTCGTCTGGCACAATGTCACGATCGGCGAGAACTGCTTTATCCTGGAGCACAACGTCGTCCAACCCTTCGTTGAGATTGGAAACAACGTCACACTCTGGAGCGGCAACCACATCGGCCACCGCTCGGTCATCGAGGACAATGTCTTCGTGAGTTCACACGTGGTGATCTCGGGCTTCTGCCGGATCGGGGCCTACAGCTTCCTCGGCGTCAACGCCGCCATCGGACACGGCGTCACGATCGCGCCCGACAACTACATCAGCATGGCGTCGAGCCTCGCGCAATCCACGGAGCCGGACAAGATCTACCAAGGCAATCCGGCAGAGCCGCGCAAGATCGCCGCAACGCGCTTCTGCCGAGCGCGCTAGCGATGACCGTGACGGTCCGGCGGTTCACCCAGGATCAAACCTCGGCCTGGAACGCGCACAATGGCACGGCTCTGAACGGACATTTCCTGTTCGATCGCGGCTTCATGGATTACCACGCCGACCGCTTCACGGACGCCTCGCTGCTCATCATCCGCGACGATACGCTGGTGGCGACGCTTCCGGCGAATGTCGACGGCGACACGATCCATTCCCATCAGGGTCTGACGTTCGGCGGACTCCTGACCGGCCGCCTGTCGACCGACGCCACCCTGACGCTGTTCGAGGATTGCCTCAACCATTACAGGCAGGCCGGCGCCAGGAAGCTGATCTACAAGCCGGTCCCGTCGATCTATCACCGCCGGCCCGCCGAGGCCGACCTCTACTGTTTGTTCCGTGTCGGCGCCCAGCTGGTCCGGAGGGACGTCACCACGACGATCGACTACCGGCTGCCCGGCGAACTCTCGTCCCGCCGCCGCCGGGGTGTCGGCAAGGCGCAGAAGGCCGGCCTCACCGTCCGCACCGACAGCCGCTGGCCAGAGTTCTGGGACATCCTCGCGCAGACGCTCCGGGAGCGCCACGGCGTCGCGCCGGTCCACACCCTGCCGGAGATCGAGATGCTGGCGGGGCGCTTTCCGGACAACATCAAACTGTTCACGGCCGAGCAGGCGGGCGAGACGGTGGGGGGCGTCGTGATCTTCGAGACCGCGGACGTCGCGCATGCGCAGTACATCGCGTCCAACCGGCAGGGCCGGGACGCAGGGGCGCTGGATCTCCTCTTCAGCACGCTGATCCAGATCTACCAGCCGACGAAGCGCTATTTCGACTTCGGCATCTCGACCGAGGAGGGCGGCCGCGTCCTGAATCAGGGCCTTCTCACCCAGAAGGAGGAGTTCGGCGGCAGCGCCGTGATGCACGACACCTACGCAATTGCATTGTAGCGAGGCGAAGCGTCCGAGGTCCTGGCCAACCCGAGCCCCGCGGAGGCGGTGATCGCCCCGCCGACGCGTACGGCTTGGCCTTCGAGGTCGGGGGGCCCTGCACCGCTCCCGAAGCCGTTGTCGATCAGGTCGCGGCAGCGCCTGTCCCGACACGCGGCCGGGCTCACATCCTTCGAAATCCGTCCTCGGCCGCGGCCGGATCCCGGTAGGCCAGACCGAACCCAGTTCGTCCGAAGCCGTTGCCGTTGTAGAAGAGCAGGGTCCGCTCGCCGACTTGGCAGGTCGCACCGAAGCACGTCATCTCGGACGCCCATGCCTGTCCTGCGGTATCGATGACCGGAACGAGGCGGGACGGATCGACCGGGCCCTCGTCCCACGGGCACATCATCAGCCTGTAGCTCTGTTCGGTCCGAACCGAGACCATCAGGACAGGGTCCTGCCCGGGGAGCGTCTCGACGCGCGGACGGCCGAAGCCGATCTCGCCGCGCGCCTCATCCGGCAGCAGCACATCCTCCGCCGGGGCCGCCCAGTTAATCCCGTCCGCGGATCTCGACCGGCGGATGGCGTAACGCGGGAGCATCTTCCCGGAGGGGCTACGAACGAAGCGGTTGCCGCCGATATAGAGGATCTGGAAGCCTTCCCCCACCCGCCGGACAAACGGAGCAGTCCGGAAGTAGCCCTCGTCGGGCGTCGCCAGAAGGACAGGCTCCGTCTTCCACCGCCTGAAGGTTTTGCCGCGATCTTCGCTCACCGCGAGGCCGGCCAAGAGGGTATAGGGAACGTCCTCCGACAGCCTCTGCCAGCCGACGTAATACAGCCGCCAAATATCATCGACGCGTTCGAGATGACAGGGATTGACGCCGTCTGCGTCGAAACACCCCGCGGCTCCGAGATCGAGAACGGGGGCGGGATCGAAATGGATGACCGGGTGCGGATGGTCCAAGCTCAGGTCAACGGAGAAGATACGCCCGCGCAGATCGGCATCGCAGGACGAGAAATATACCCGGACACGGTCCGCCAGCACGATCGGCGTGGGCAGCATGGCGTGCGTCCGGAGCAGACCCGAGCCCGGCGCGGCGAACCGCAGGCCAAGATCGGTCCATGGCGTCTTCATGCTGTCATCCCTGTCGATCAAATCGCGACGACGTGCGCCGGCACAGCCAGATTTCAAACATTGGTCCGCAGCACGGTATCCAGGTAATCGAGATCGATGCGGTAATTGCCGTGCGTCAGCTCGAGCGAGCGGCGCCGCGTCTCGGCCCCGGGGCGATAGGCCCCGTGCTCACCGGGGACGGCCAAGTAGCGACACCCGGCAAACCTCGCGAGGCTGGCGAACGTCGAGAACTGCACGGCGAACGGCGACACGAGTCCCAGGACGAGGGTGCCCGGGGATGCGAAAACCAGATTGGCGAAGGCGGCGCCGATCGGCCCGGCGATGCAGCGCGCAGTCCTGAAAGCCTCGACCTGTTCCGCGAAGCTGAGCTGCCCCGGGTTCACGATCTCGAAACCGTGCCGGCGAAACACTGCCTCCACCTCGGCGGCGTTCGTGATGTTACGCCCCGCGGATCGCCCGAGATAGAGCTTCCGGACCGCCGGAGTACTGGGCGCTGGAACGGCCTCGATCACTCGCTCACGCAGCCAGGAGAGGCTCGCGTGATTGACAGCGGCGACCGTCCAGAACTCGACGTCGGGCGTATCCGGAATGAAGGTCATCAAAGACGGAACGTAGAGCGTCTTCACGTCCAGCCGCTGCCCGTGCTGCCGGACCGTGAATGGGCGGCCCGGGAAGAGCAGCTTCAGGGCGTCCATTTCCTGCGGAAACAGATCGTCACTCAGGATGAGCGGCACATCCTGCGGTATCGACGCATTGTCGACGATGTAACCCTTCGTGGCGTACTCGATCAGGAAGTGAAAATAGTTCGCACCGCATCGCCCGATCAGAAGGATGCCCGCATCGATCGCCCGATCCGCCTCCTGCGGGACACGGGCCAGGACCCGGTCGCCCTTCGGGCCGAAACAGGTGATGACGAACTCGCACTGGCGGCTCGTGTAGCGGAACGCCGGGTCCGCCTCCGGCTCGTAGACCACGAAGGCGGAATGGGAGACGATCTGAGCGAAGCCGAAGAGCGACGCGTCCCGGATCGTCGCGCACCAGAGTTCCGGCCTGCGCAGTCGACGGGCGGTCGGCGGCTGCGCGGACAGGGCGACCTCTGGATCCGTGAAGTCGAACACGCCGGCTTCCGCGATGCCGCGGCAGTCGATCCAGGGCACCGCATCCTGCCCGATCCGCACCACCGGGTAGATCGAGCCGAGACCGGTGCCCGCTCCGCCGCTCGGACGTGCGTGCGATGCGGACCGCACGGCGAGGAAGCGCGCGAGCGCGAGGGCGAGCCGAAGCTGCGGGCCGAAACCGCGCCGGGTCGCGAGTTGGTTGATGCGGTAGCGGAAGCAGTCCGTGATGTCCTGACGGCTCTGCCCGAGCATCGCCAGAACGGCGACGAGCACGGGCGACCACGCGTAGATCCGCGCCTCCATGCGCGCGTTGGGCGCGCGCAATGGCGCCGCGGACCAGTGCCGCGCGAAATGGGCGACCGGATCGACGCCTGCCGCCGCCACGTCGGCATTTCGTGTCAGATAATAGTCACTGTCGACGATCCGGCGCGCGATCCGTAAGGCAAGCCACTCCAACATCGCTGAGATATCTATCCTCGACGTCGAACGGCGCATCGTGCAGCTGAGATCGGGTGCTCAGCACTGTCGCTCGCCGCCGCTCCGATCAGGAGGTCTGCAGCAAGGCGGAGTGGCGCTCGATGGTCGACGCGTGCGCCGACCTGAACGCGTCATATGCTTCGCGGCTGAAGTGAAAGAAATAATCTTGCTCGCCCTCGTCGACGATTTTCGCGCCCGAACGGAGGTGGAAATTGATCACGCTCTCATTCTCACGACGCACGTCGAAATGACAATGCTCGAAGCCGAGGTGCTCGAACCCCAGTTCGTAGATCGCGAGGGCGGAGTAACCTGCGAGGCCGACGACCGGAGGGGGGGCGATGATCCAGCTGCCCCAGCAGAACGACTTCAATCCGGCGATGATCCGAAAATCGTACATCCGGACCGTGCCGCGATCCCGGCCATCGGAAACGATGATGAAATAGGACTGTCTGCCCGCGGCCTCGTCGTTCTTGTATCGCGTGAGCCACGCTGCCTGCTCTTCCACCGTGGTGGGTGGCGCGTTGAGGAAACGGCTGAGACGGTTGTCGGAGCGCAACCGGTAGATCAGAGCCGCGTCGCTCGGCTCAGCCAGCCGCAGATGCGAGCGCCGCCGGCTGTCCAGCGGACGCGTTTCACGGATCCGGTCGATGGGCATGTGCATACGGGGTGGATACGTCTCTGTGGCTGGAACGCGACGAACGCACGGATTTCGGCAAGTCCTGCCACGCGCGAAGGCCCTTGTCACGCGACGCTGCGGGGCCGGTCGGCCGTGGTGCCGACACGTCGTGTGCCCGTCGGTCCGACGCGGAGAGGGTCACGCATCCCGGCATCAAACGACCCGGGCTGAGCCGGACCCGTACAGCGGGCGAAGCCACCTACCTTCCGCGGAAACCAACCGTCTCAGGCTGGCACGAGCCACGTCCTCAGCAAGCCGTCGAGGCGCCGCGTGTTGATGGCATAGCTTCCTTGCCGGAGCGAGATCTTGTTCGCGCTCAAGCGGACAAAGTCACGCTTTCGCTTGTCGCTCAGGAGATGGATGCAGTCGCAGCCCATCAATTCCGCCAGATTCTGGAACAGGGACGAGGTGACGGCGTAGCGTGATCCGAGGCCGAGCACGGATGTCCCGGGCCTGCAGAAGATCGTGTTCGAGAACGCGGCGCCCAGGGGACCGGCGACATGGGTCGCGGCAGCGAACAGTCTCACCTGCTCGATGAAGGACAGAGTGCTCGGATCCACGATCGCGAAGCCGTGCCGCGCGAAGACAGCCTCGACCTCGTCGGCGTTCACGATGTTTCTGCCGCGCCGCCGGGCCAGAAAGATCCGGGACGGCTGGGACGGTGCGTCGTCTTCGAGGTTCAGGGCCTCGTAGGCACGCCGCCGCAGCCAGTCCAGGCTCGCGAAGCGGAGCCCCTCCTTCTTCCAGTCGGTGACCTCAAGCGCGTCCGGGAGATACGTCATGAGGGACGGGATGTGGAGCCGCCCAACGTCGAGCCGCTCCCGGCTGGACGCCGCGACGAACTTCCGACCCGGAAAGAATAACTCGAGGGCCTCTATCTGCGATGGGAACAGATTGTCCGAGATGACCAGCGGGATGTCGTCGGGGAGACCCAGGCGATCGATCAGGTAGCCTCGGGAGAGATACTCGATGAGGAAGTGGAAATGGTTGTTGCTGCACCGGCCGCCCAGCAGGATCGCCTCGTCGAGGCGGCTTGTCGCGGCATCGGGCAGGCGCGCCACGATCTTGTTGTCCTGTGGCGCGTAGCAGGCGATGACGTGCCGATGCTGTCCGGCCGCGAAGGACAGGCTCGGATCGGCGGCGGGCTCATAGACCACGAAGTGACCGCTCGCCGCGACCTGCATGGCTCCGAAGACGCTGGCGTTCTGGACGGTCGCGCACCAGAGCGGGGGTAGCGTGACCTCGCGCGCGACGAGCGCGCCGCGCCCTTCCCACACTCGCGGGGAGCTGAATCGATGCGTTTCCGGCCGGTCCATCCTCCGCAGCGTGAGCCAGGGATGCTCGTCGCTGATCCGGGCGATCGGGAGCGTGGTGCCGACGATCCGCTGCAGATTCGCAGCGTCGGGCCCGGAACCCGTGGCCCGGGCCGCCAGGAGACGCGCAACCCAGCGGGCGAAGCGGAACTTCAGACCCAGGTCGCCGCACCAGAGATCTTGATAATGCGCAACGAAACACTGGACCCAGTCGTCGCGCCGGATCGGCAGGAGCACGGCCGCCAGCGCCAGGAAGGGCGAGAGCCTGATGATGGCCCGCTCCATGGACGGGTTCGCCGCGCGGATGGGGACGGCATAACCGCATTCGGCGAAGTGTCGGACCGGATCGACACCGGCCGCGCGGACGTCAGGATAGCGGTTCAGATAATACTCGGCATCGACCAGTTTCCCCGCGAGAAACAGGCTGACGCGCGCGCGCAAACTGGAGATGAGGACGGCACTCATACCAACCCCTCCGGGCATCGGGCGCTCAAGGGCCGGACCGAGGAACACTCATTGCCCCGACGCCGGCCGATCTCAGGCTGCGTGCACAGCGCCGACGGCGCCGTCCATCACGATGTGACGGAGGATCTGGCAGATCCGCTCCGCGTTGGCGGTCCCGAGCTCGCCGTAGAAGGGCAGGCAGAGGACTTGGTCGCCGACTCTGTTGGCGACCGGCAGATTGTCGATCGAGCTGTCGGGAAAGAGACGGTACGGCTCGTACTGGCTGCACAGCGGATAGAAATAGCGGCGCGCGAAGACATTGTAGTGCTTGAGGCGGTCGTAGACCTCGTCACGGCTCACGCCGGCGACGGCCCGGTCGATCCGAAGGCAGTAATACTGCAGGCTGTCGGTATCGAGGTCGAGCGGCCGCGAGGCGGTGATGCCGGGCACACCGCCGAGGTGATCCCGGTACACATGCGCGAGGTCGAGCCGCTTCGCCTTCTCGGCCGCGACCGCATCGACCAGGCACAGGCCCATGGCGGCCTGGATCTCGTTCATCTTGCTGTTGATGCCGACAGCCTTGACGGTCACCTCGTCGGCGATTCCGAAATTCTTCAGCAGCTCCATCCGCCGCTTCACGTCGCCGTCGTTGGTGACCACGGCCCCACCCTCCGCGGTGTGGAAGAGCTTCGTGGCGTGAAAGCTGAACATGGTCGCGTCGCCGTAGCTCGCGATGGGCCGGCCGTTAACCCGGGTCCCGAAGGCGTGGGCGCCGTCGTACAGCACCTTGAGGCGGTGCTTGCGCGCGATCCGCTCGATCGCCTCGACGTCGCACGGGTTGCCGTAGACGTGAACCGCGAGGATTCCGGTGGTGCGCTCCGTGATCGCGGCCTCGATCCGGGCCGGATCGAGAGTCATCGAATGCTCCTCGATGTCGGCGAAGACCGGCCGGATGCCGTGCCAGGCGAGCACGTGCGGGGTCGCCGCGAAGGTGAAAGGTGTTGTGATGACCTCGCCCGAGAGATCGAGGGCCTTGACCGCCGTCATCAGGGCGTTGGTGCCGTTGTTGAACAGCGCGATGTGGCCGTCGCCCAGATGGGCGTGGAGCCGCTTCTCCAACTCCACGTGCTGCGGTCCGCCATTCGAGAGAACGGCACACTGCCAGATCGCCTCCAGATGCTTCGTGAAGACCGCGAGTTCGGGCAGCATCGGACGGGTCACGTAGATCGGCTGCTCGAACGATCGCGGCTCAGCGCTCATGGAACCTCCTCGCGATGTTCGGACGCGAGGCCGACCATCTGGACACATCGAATTCGGGAAGACTGAAATGACGTAGCAATCGGGCGGAGCTGAGGCCGATCAGGCCGGTTTCGGCGCCGGGGCGACGATGTCCGCCCGGGGCCAGATCGTCGCGTTGTCGGGCAGGGCGCGCAGGACATTGCAGCCCATGCCGACGGTGACGCCCTGACCGAGGGTGAGGCCCTGAAGGATCTTGGCGAGCGGCCCGACGAGGCTGTCGGCACCGATCGCGCAGCGGCCGCCGACGAAGGCGCCCGGCGAGATCGTGGTGTTGTCGCCGACGACCGTGTCGTGGCCGACGATGGCCGCCGAGTTCAGCACGCAGAAGCGCCCGAGCCGGGCGTCGGCGTTGACGATCACGCCGTGCGCCACGAAGGCGCCGGCGCCGATTGCGACGTCCGGGCTCACGATCGCGCGGGGCGAGACCAGGGCGGGGCAGGGGAGGCCGTGCCGGTCGAGCCACGCGATCAGCTCGGCCCGCGCCCGGATCGCGCGGCGGCTCACGCCGCCGACCGCCAGGACGACGCCGTCATACTCTGCCCGGTCGGCGAGCAGCGCGTCGAGATAGCCGCGGTAGCGGCCGACCTGGACCTCCGGAGCGGTCGAGTAGGTATCCTCGACCGTGTGGCCGAGGGCGCGGGCGATCTCGGCGATCTCCTTGGAGAAGCCGCCGCCGCCGATCAGCGCGAGCCGCTGCGCCGTCCCGGTCACAGCACGGCCCCGCCGTCGACCCGCAGGATCTCGCCGGTCACGTGCCGGGCCTGGGGCGACATCAGGAACGCGATGGCGTCGACCACGGACTCGACGGTCGCGGCGCCGGCGGGGCTGCGCTTCTCCAGCGCCGCCTTGAAGTCCGCGCCGTACAAGCGGGCATGGGCCTGGGTCATCTCGGTGTCGAGCCAGCCGGGGGCGACGCCGACCGCGCGCCGGGGGGCGAGTTCCCGGGCGAGCCCCTTGATCAGGGCGTCGAGCCCCGCCTTGGAGGCGGCGTAGGGCACGATCGCCGGCTCGGGCCGCTGCGCCGCGACGGACGAGACCGCGCAGAACACCGCGTCCCGTGTCGAGACGCGGGCGCTGCCGAAGGCGGCGGCGAACAGGGTCGGCGCGACGAGGTTGGTGCGGTAGAGGCGCTCGACCTCCTCCACGCCGAGGCTGCGCATCGGCTTGATGACCTGGACGCCCGCGCAGTACACGAGCCCGGTCAGGAGCCCCCGCTCGGCCACCGCCGCCTGCAGCACGCCGCCGATGGCCGGAAGGTCGGTGACGTCGGCCGCGACGGCGGCGCAGCCGAGGGCCTCCAGCTCGGCGAGCCGGTCCGCCCGCCGGGCGAGGGCGGTGATCCGCGCCCCGCCCGCGCGGAGGCGTTCGACGACGGCGCGGCCGATGCCGCTGCTGGCCCCGACGACGAGGACGTGCTCCCCTGGCAACGGCTCGGACATCGGCTCAGGCCTGCAGCTTCGCGCCGGCCAGCGCGATCAGGTCGTCGGTGGTCGCCGCCCCGGCGATCCGCTGCGGATCCACCTCGAGGCCCAGCGTGTCGTAGAGCGCCATGATGTTGAGGATGCCCAGCGAGTCGAAGGTCTCGATCGCCCCGAGGCTCTGCCCGCGGGCGAGCGGCCCCGGCTGGTCGAGGATCGTGCCGAGCTCGTCCAGGAATGCGCCCTCGGTCATCGGGTGGTCTCCTCGTAGGTCAGGACCGGGGGCGCTAAGATCCGGTCGGTGGTGATCGTGCAGGCTCCCCAGCTCAGGCCGACCCCGAAGCCGGCGAGCAGCGAGCGCACCCGCCGGCCCGCATAGGCTTCCGCGAGGAAGCCCGAGATCGTGCCGGGGATCGAGGCCGAGTTCTGGTTGCCGTAGACCGACTGGGTGCCGGTCGGGAGCTTGCTGTCGTCGAGCCCCAGGCGGCGCTGGAGGTTCTTGAGGATGTACTTGTTCGGCTGGTGCAGGACCAGGAAGTCGACGTCCTCGGCGCGCGTGTCCGAGAAGGCCAGGATGCCCTCGATCAGCGGCGGGACGCGCTTGAGGGTGAAGTTGAAGACCTGCGCCCCGTCCATGTGCATGGTTCCGGGCTTGCCCGCATCCTCGGCGTCGGCCCGGAGGCCGCTGTGCGGGATGAACAGGGCCTTCTCGCCCGAGCCGTCGCTGTGGAGCTGGAAGAAGCTCTCGCTCGCGCGCCGCTCGATCAGCACCGCGGCGCCGGCGTCGCCCATGATCGGCGTGATCGACCGGTCCCCGGTCGCGACCATGCGGCTCGCGACGTCGCCGACGCAGAGGAGGACGCGCCCGAGGCCGGATTCGACCAGGCTGTAGGCGACCGACAAGCCGTAGACGAAGCCGCTGCAGCCGAGGCGGATGTCGAAGCAGAGCGTGTCGGTCCGCATGCCGAGGCGGTGCTGCATCCCGATCGCGGTCGACGGGGAGCTGTAATCCGGCGTCTGGGTGACCAGGATCAGCCCATCGACGGCGTCGGCCTGCAGGTCGAGGCCGCGCAGGAGGTGGCGCGCCGAGTGCAGGCAGAGATCCGCCGTCGTGGTGGCGGGATCGGCGACGACGTGCCGGGTCGCGAAGCCCATGGCCCGCTTGAGGCGCTCCGCCTCCTCAGGGGCGAGCCCGAGGCCGGCCGCCTCGTCGTCGAAGGCCTGGACGCGCGCGCCGACCGTGGTGACGAGCCCCGCGAGGGTCGCGCGCGAGAACCGCAGGTCAGCCATGCTCGACCGTCTCGGCGACGTAGTCGATCCAGCCCCGGAAGCGGCGGAGCGGCGACTTCGTGCTGTCGAGGATGCTCTCGTTGGCGAGCGGCACGTAGCGGCCGACCGTCCGCTCGATCTCGGATTCCGTCTCGAGGAGGAGCTCGACCACCGCGAAGGAATCGAGCCGCTCGTAGACGTCGTCCTCGGGCCCAGGATTCTCCAGGTCCGGGCGCCCCCAGGTCTCGACGAGCCGCGCGAAGGTCGCGCGGGCAGCCGCCTCGACGGCGCCGCGGTCACTCTGCGACGATGTGGATGTAGGGGGTGTCATCCGGTCCTCGTGTCAGTCGGTACGTCTTGCCCTCGGGGCCAGCGCTCAAGGGTTCGAAGCCGTTGTCGTCGAGGAAGCTCTCGACCATCCGGTTCTTCGCGCTCGGGCGATACTGGGCCTTCAGGTCCCGATCGCCCTCCTGCTGGCAGACGTGGCGCAGAATTTGGGCCTCGATGCGGCGTCCGAGCGCCCGGCAGCTCATCAGGAACGTCTCGAGTTCGCCGCCCCGGACGATGGCGACCCCGACGATGCCCATGTCGCCGAACCGGTCGACCACCCGGGCCGCGTAGACGCCGCCCTCCCGCATGGCGGTGGCCACCTCGTCCTCGGTGTAGCGCCGCGTCGTCAGGTTGAACTGGTTGGTCTTGTTGATCAGCTGCGTGACCCGCCGCAGGGAGCCCGGGTTGTTGCGGGCGACGTGTACCCGGATCTCGAGGGAGGCGAGGTACTCGTCCATCGAGGCGGCGGAGCGCTGCAGCTCCTGGCGCTGGGCCTCGCCGCGGTACTGCTCGGTCTTGGCCAGGTCCTCGGCGGTGACGTTCCGGGCGCGCAGCGACGCGATGCCGTCGAGGAGGGTGAGCGCCTGCTCGGGGCGCGTCCGGTCGAACAGGTGGCACTCGACCCCGGGGAGCCGGGCGCGGACCTCCTCGATCTCGAACGGGTTGTCGTCGAGGAAGATGAAGCTGTCGAGGCCGAGGTTCAGGGCCGCGGCGAGGTCGCGGATGTTCTCGCTCTTCTCCGTCCAGTTGCTGCGGTAGGCCACGAAATCGTCGAGGCGGAGCGGCATCGCGCGCTGGGCGAAGACCGCGCGGAAATCCTCCTCGTTGTTCTTGGTCACCGCGCAGAGCAGGATCCCGAGGCCCTTCAGGCGCAGAAGCTGGCGCTGGAGCTGCGTGTGGACGATCCCCGGATAGTCGCTGTCGACCTCCAGGTTCTCCACGCCGTCCTCGCCGACGACGCCGCCCCAGAGGGTGTTGTCGGCGTCGACCACCACCACCTTGCGTCGCGCCCGCAGCCGCGCCGCGACGGCGTCGGCGTAGCGCTCGCTGAGCGCGTCCACGGCGGCCGGGGCGTAGGGCATCTGGTACATGTACCGGTTGCGCTCGCGGAAGGCGTTGGCGAAGCCGAGCAGCGCCAGGGCGCCGGCGGCGTCGACGACGCTGACCCGCTCCTGCGCCCGGGCGAGGTCGAACAGCACCGCGTTCACCCGCGCCAGCGCCTGAAGCTGGTCGTGGAGGTCGCTCTCGACGGACGAGACCGGCACGAACGGCACGGTGTTGAGGATGATCGTCCCCGGCGCCCGGGCGAGACGCGCCGAGACCAAGTCGGCGAGGCCGCGCGCGCGGTCCACGGCCGCCTCGTCCGGGGCGACTTCGAAGAACCAGCGGTGGTCGAGATGCACGATCAGGACGTCGGCGGCGGCGGGTCCCGCCAGCACCTGCTCGATCTGCCCGATGGGGAGATGCTCGCACGAGACCGTGGCGAGATCCGCGAGGCGGCCCGCCACCTTCCCGAACGGGTTGGTGACGACGTTTCCGACGAAACCGATCGATAGGGCGCGAGCCGTGGTCATCCTCGATACCGGTCCCTGCGACACCCTGCGGATGCCTGCCCTCCGGCGATCGACCGGCCCCTTTCCGTGCGTGCGAGCGCCGCCCTCTTGCGAGATCGCGTGCCATAAAGCAAGGGGCCGGGCATCCGGCGGCCGGCCCGGCCGAGGCGGGGACCGGGCAGGGACCGGCCGAGGAGGAGCTGCGCGATGAACGGATCCGGTTCGGACGACGCCGCGACGACGCGGACCTGGACCGAGGCCCATCAGGCCGCCTTCGCGCGGGCGACCGGCGACGTGAACCCGATGCACATGGACGCGCGGATGGCCCGGCGGACGCTGGCCGGCGAGCGCGCCGTCCACGGCGTCCACGCCGCCCTCTGGGCCCTCGACGCCTGCGCCGACGCCCATCCCCTCGACCGGCTCGCGACGCTGCAGATGCGGTTCGAGCGGTTCGTGCTGGTCGGGGACCGCACCGTCCTGACGGTCCACGAGGCGGACGCGCGGCAGCTGCGCCTGTCCGTGGCGGTGGACGGCGTCCGCACCCTGACGATCCAGGCGACCTTCGCGGCGGAGCGGGCGCCACCCCGACCGGTCGAGGTCGCGCCCGTCGCGATCCCCGCGGAGCCGGTCACCCGCGATCCGTCGGCGCTGACGGGCCTCGCCGGGGCCTTCGCGCTGCCGGACCCGGCGGCGATCGCCGCGCTGGCGCCGCGCCTCGCCCGCGCCCTCGGTCCCGGCCGGGTCGCGGCCCTGGGCGGCCTCTCGACCCTCGTCGGCATGTTCGTGCCCGGCCTCCACTCGATCCTCTCGAAGATCGACGTGACCGTCACCGAGGGCGGCACCGGCTCGAGCCTCGGCTACGCGGTGAAGCGGTTCCAGCCGATGCTGCAATCGGTGACGCTGGACGCGGTCGGCCCCGGCCTCGTCGCCCGGGTCGAGGGCTTCGTCCGCCCGCGGCCGGTGGAGCAGGAGAGCCTGCGGGACCTCGCGGCGCTGGTGGAGCCCGGCGCCTTCGCGGCGGTGTCCGCGCTGATCGTGGGCGGGTCGCGGGGACTCGGCGCCGCGACCGCCAAGCTGATCGCCGCCGGGGGCGGGGCGGTCTGCATCACCTACGCGTCCGGCGCCGACGAGGCGGAGACGATCGCCCGGGAGATCCGCGACGCCGGCGGGCGCTGCCAGGTCCTCCGCTACGACGCCGCCGAGCCGGCCGCCCCGCAGCTGGCGGCGCTGGCGATGCGCCCGTCGCAGCTCTACCACTTCGCGACGCCCCGCATCTTCCGCCAGAAGCGCGCGCCGTTCGAGCCCGCCTGCCTGGACGAGATGATGCGCGTCTACAACACCGCCTTCTACGAGCTGAGCCAGTTCTGCCTGGAGCGCGGGGACGCCCTGGCGGCCTTCTACCCGTCGACCAGCGCCATCGACGAGGCGCCCCGCGACACCCTGGAATACGTCATGGCCAAGGTCGCCGGCGAGACGCTGGCCGCGACCCTGGCGCGGACGCTCCCGAACCTGCGGACGGTGATCGAGCGGCTGCCCCGGGTGAAGACGGACCAGACGGCCACGATCTTCCCCGTGCCGGCCGCCGCGCCGAGCGCGCTGATGCTGCCGATCATCCGGCGGATGTCGGCGGCCGCCTGACCCGGAGGCGTGGCGGGCACCGACCGCGCCGGACGGCCCTGACCGAGCCGGAGCGCCGCGGTCTCACGCGCGGCGCAGTGGCCGAGGGCCGCGCGCCTCCGGCGCCGGGATCACGCGCGGGATCACTCGGCGGCAGCGTCGTGCCGGACCTCTTCGTCCGCGTCCGGATCGGCCTCGGCGTCGGCTTCGGTGTCACCGTCCTCGGCCCCGTCGGGCGCGGCCGCGGTGAAGAAATCGCCGGTCCGGATCGCCTCGCCGCCGGTCACCAGCATGCTCAGGTAGGTGTTGAGGGTGTTGGGCGCGACGTCGGGCAGCCGCTCGGCGATCTGGGCATGCGACAGGCCCTGCGGGCCGGCCGAGCCGAGCAGCGCCTTCAGCCGCCCCTTGGCCGAGTTGGCCCGGGGTCCGCGGGCGCCCCGCCGTCCGCCGGAGGCGGGCGCGGCGCGGTCGGCCGCGGCGGCCCGCGGTCCCTCGGGCGCGTGGAGGCCGGAGGCGTCGAGCGGGATCCCCTCGACGATCGAGGTCAGCGCGGCCTCCGCTGCCCGGAGCTTGGTCAGCTCGGCCGCGATCCGGTCGTAGTCGCTCTGCAGCGCGGCCCTGCGCGCCCGAACGTCCACCAGGGCCTTCGTCAGGGTGTTGTCCTCAGCCACCGGACGGCCTCATCCCATGATTTCGCTGGCTGACGGCATACGGCATAGGACCCTTCCGGCGTCAACAGCCGCGCAGAGGCGCGCCGACCGCGCCCGGCCACGCGCCCCCGATCCCCGCGCGAGTTGTGAGGACGGCGCCCGATGGCTTAGAGACGTTTCTGAAACGCCGCTGCCGGCTCGGGGGCGTCGGCGCGACCGCCGAATGTCGACGGATCCCGATTTCGGCACGCCGATACCGCAATCGTCATGTCAGAAGGCGAGCTTTCTTCCGCGGGTTCGATGTGCGGCCGTCGGCTCCGGGACGCCGGCCGCGTCGCACCCAGGGGCGTTCATAGATCCCGCAGAGCGAATTATGTCTTTGAATATCTTCGACAAAGGGGAGAATAATGTCATCGACATTGATTCGCGGGATCAGCACAGCCAAGCGGGAAAAATCTACGTCAACGGTGACAACAACTACATCCGCATAGGCAGGGGCTGCGTGTCCGACAAGGACATGCACATCGTCATCGAGTCGAACTGCCGGTTCGATGTCGGCGAGGACGTCCGGCTGTCGATGGCCAACATCTATATCGGCCCCGGCTCAGTCCTGCGCATCGGCGACCGGACCGGCTTCACCGGGCTCGTCCACCTCAATCCCGTCGAGGGGAAGGCGATCGAGATCGGCACGGACTGCTCGATCGCGTCGGGCGTCTGGATGACGACGAGCGACTTCCACTCCATCGTCACCCGGGACACCGGCGCGCGGCTGAACCCGGCCAAGCCCGTGCGAGTCGGCAACCACGTCTGGATCGCCAATCAGGCCACGCTGCTCAAGGGCTCGGCCATCGGCGACAACGCGATCGTCGGCGCGCACGCGGTCGTCACCGGGACGGTGCCGGCCCACTGCGTGGCCGCCGGCAACCCCGCGCGGATCGTGCGGGAGAACGTGACGTGGCGGTCCGACCTGATCTGACCGCACCGGACGGACGCGCGGGACGTGGGGCAGGGGGCGCCGTTGTTTACCCCGCGCGCGCGTTCCGTTAGGGCGATGGGCCGTCGGTGCGACCCCTTGCCCGGCGCACCGCCACGCCTCCGATCCAGCCCGCGCGAACACATGCTCACCCGAGCTTCAGGTCTCGACCCCAGCGCCGCGTCCGGCACGGTCTCCGACCGCGATCGGCGGCCGCCGCGCCGCAGAGCGGGCGCCCCGCGTTGAGGCAGATCCGCGGCCTGTACCATCGCTGGGCGCGCTCCGAGCCCGTCCGCGCGAGCGGCAACCCGCTGATCCGGCTGGCGGCCCGCCGCGGCCTGCCGGCGGCGAACGATGTCGTCGCTGCCGACGCGCAGATCGCCGTCCTGGCCCCGCACGTCGACGCGGCGTTCTACGCGAGCTGGTACGGGATCGCGGCCGACCCGGTGCGCGACTACCTCGTCCACGGCTGGCGCGCGGGCCGCGACCCGCGCCCCGACTTCNATCGCGGCCGACCCGGTGCGCGACTACCTCGTCCACGGCTGGCGCGCGGGCCGCGACCCGCGCCCCGACTTCGACTCCGCCGCCTACCTCGCCGCCCATCCCCACCTCGCCCGCGCCGGCATCAACCCGCTCCTGCACGCCCTCGCCCGCAGACGCGGCGGGGCGGGCTGGGAGGGGGAGGCGGCCGCCCTGCCCAGGCCCGACGCGGCCGAGGCCCAGCGCCTCGCCCGCCGCCTCGTCGACGGCGCCTACTATCTCGCCGGCAATCCCGACCTCGCCGCCGCCGGCGTCGACCCGGTCGACCACTACATGGCCTCGGGCTGGCGCGAGGGCCGCGAGCCGGCGCCGCAATTCGACACCCTGGCCTACTGCCTCAGCCGCGGGATCACCTTCGGCACCCAGAACCCGCTGGTGCACTACGTCCTCCACGGCGGCCCCGCCCGGCCCGACCCGGACGCGGCGCTCGCCCTGCGGGTCGAGACGCTCGCCCCCTACTTCGACACCGCCCATTACCGGCGGCGCCTGCCCGAGCCGCAGGCCGAGGCGCTGGCCGGGGCCTCGGATTCCGAGTTGCTGCGCCACTACGTGGCGGAGGGCTGGCGGGCGCGGATCGGCCCGCGGCCGGACTTCGACCCGGCCGGCTACGTGCAGGCGCGCGCCGGCAGCCGGGCGGTCGCGGACGACCCGTTCTTCCGCTACGTCGCCGAGGCGCGGCTGACGGGGGCCGAGCCGTTCGCGGAGCCGCACCGGCTGAACCTGCCGGCGGTGGACGCGGCGTGGTACCGGGCGACCTACCCGGACGCGGGCGGGCGCGAGCCGTTCCTGCACTTCGCCGAGGCGGGCTGGCGGGAGCTGCGCGATCCGGGACCGGGGCGCTCGACGCTGGCGGCGCTGCTGCGGGTCTGCGGGCTGCGGCCGGCGCGGGCGCCGGTGGAGGACACGGGCTGGCTCGGGGCGATCGGGCAGNGGGGGGGGGGGGGAGCCGTTCCTGCACTTCGCCGAGGCGGGCTGGCGGGAGCTGCGCGATCCCGGCCCGGGGCGCTCGACGCTGGCGGCGCTGCTGCGGGTCTGCGGGCTGCGGCCGGCGCGGGCGCCGGTGGAGGACACGGGCTGGCTCGGGGCGATCGGGCAGGGATCGCTCGACCGGGACGCGCTCCTGGACCTGCAGGCGCGGCTGGTGGCGGGGCATTTCGACCACGGCTTCTACCGGGCACGCTACGGCCTGTCCGAGGCGGAGGACGCGGTGCGCGACTACTGCGACACCGGCTGGAAGAAGGGCCGCAATCCCAGGCCCGACTTCAACGGCTGGGCCTACCGCGCGCACCATCCCTCCGCGGAGGCGACGGGCCTCGCGCCCTTCGTCCACCACCTCGCCCGGGCCCTGCTGCGCGGCGAGGACCTCGCGGGCGACGCCGTCGATCCGCGCTACGGCGCGCCGCCGGCCGAGGAGGACGCGGACCTGTTCGAGCAGGCGCGCGTGATCGAACCGTTCTTCGACGCGGCCTGGTACCTCAAGCGCTACCCGGACACCCGCGGCTTCGAGAACGGGCCGGCGATCCACTTCCTGTCCCACGGCCAGGAGGAGGACCGCGACCCGAGCAAGACCTTCTCGACGCGCTTCTACCGCCGGGCCTACGGGCACCTGCTGGGTCCCGGGGAGTCGCCGTTCCTGCACTACGTGCGCACCGGCCGGGCCGCCGGGCTGATGGGCTGCCCCGAGGATCTCGGC
>NZ_LMPY01000028.1:0-41873 GCF_001424445.1 Methylobacterium sp. Leaf361
AGCAGGCCCCAGCCGAAGGTGGCGTTCGGGGCGTTGGCGGGCCCGTCGCCGAGATGGGTGGCGGTGGTGAACATGGTCTGGGCGATCTGCGGCGCCGTAAGGAACGGGAACGCCTGACGCAGGACAGCGGCGGCACCCGCTACGTGCGGCGCGGCCATCGAGGTGCCGCTGATCGAGTAATAGCCGGCCGTCATCTGATCGGCTGGGGTCATATTCAGCGGCCAAGTAGAATAAATATTTGTCCCAGGCGCAGAAATGCACCAAGCTGCTGCGGCTCCGCACAAGTTGCTCGACCAATTTGGCCTATTGTATTCATCAACATTTACAACGGCGACGATATATCCCGAAACATCGGAGAAATCGACCTGTTTTTGCTCGATACCATTGATGTCGTACAAGCGATAAACGCCGGAATTAGCATTCTCTGGACGGATGTAGGGAATTAAAGATGCACTTGAAGCGTTTGCCCAATTGTACAGATTTCCGCTGACGTGATTGTTCCCTGCTGCGAAAATAGATAACACATCTCTGCTCGAAGCTTCCTTTAATGCTTGGTGCTCCGCGCTCATAGCTTCGTAGCTGTACTTCTGATATACATTTGAGTCTTTAAAAGAGTACCCATAGCTGCCGTTTATGATGCGGGCGCCGTTCTGTGCTGCATATTCGATTGCAGCTGCAGTGTCTCCGCCCAGCTGCATCCTCGGCCGATTGTATGTTTGGCTGTCATCAGTTCCAACGATAGCGCGCAAGGCAAGAATTCTGCTCTCGAAGGCGACGCCCATCATGCCCGCGGGATCACCGTCGCGTGCTGCGGCGATGGTTCCGGCGACGTGGGTACCATGGCCGTCTCTGTCAACGACGGAGGGCATAGTGAATGGAGTAGGCGTTTGCGGATACCACTCGTAGAAATCGGCTGAGGCAGGCGAGATTCGCGAACCGCCTGGATTCGTCAAATTCCTGAATTCCGGATGTGTCGCATCTATACCGGTGTCGATGACGGCGACTAAAACCCCAAGCCCGGTGAACCCGCGAGCATACGCAGTCGAGGCGTTGATCGCCCCGAGGCCCCAGTCATTCCAGTACTCGCGTGTTTCAAAATCCTGCTTGGTCAGTCCCAGTGTCGAGGGCGAGCGCGCCGGCACGGTCTGCGCCGCCACAGGTCCCAGAGCCAGCGCGAGCGTCGCGAGCGAGCTGCCGACCAGCAATCCGAGCCGTACGGGGCCGCCACGCCGGGTTCCGGCGCGCGCGCCCCGGCTCGGATCACAGGATCCGGTCACGCGCTCTACGTCGCTATACTGTTGGACCACCGGACTGACCCCCGTCATGCCTGCCGCAAGCTTTGCACGGGAGTTAGAAAATGCGGCTTTAACGGACTATCACATCGCGGCCACACCCGGCGCCGCGCGCGACGTCCTGAAACGGGGATCCCCCTTTCTGGGACGGATGGAACCACACCGCCGGCTCGCGGGTCACGTTGATCGGACGTTGCACCGGGGGCGGTCCGGTCGGGCGGCGCCCGCGTCGAATCGCACGCCGCCCCGGCAAACGACAGTGTACAGCCGCCCGGGTCGGCGGGAGACAGGAAGACTGTCCGGGTGGGCGTGGCTAACGTGCGGGACGACCGGACCGCGTTGCCACGCGTCACCTTGGGGCAGGCCCCCGTTCTTCATCGGTCGCGCGAACAGCAGGTGTCAGGTTCTACGTATGTCTTCCGAGGAGAGAAACCAGGACCCGGACGCGGCGCCGGCCGGGGGCGAGGCTCCGGGCGGCGAGGTCGCCTGCCTGCGGTTCGAGCCGCCCGGGGATCCCGCGGCGCTGGGGCGGGCGTGGCAGGACCATCTCGCGCCCATCTTCGACGTGAGCTTCCGCCCGGAGACCGACCTGACCGTCCCGATCGCGATGCGCAGCTACCATCTCGGCGACCTGCTGGTCGGCGACGTGGTGGCGCCGGCCCACACCCTCGTGCGGACGCGGGAGATGATCGGCCAGCAGGGCCTCGACCACATCCTGCTCCAGTTCTACCGGCGGGGGCAGAGCCGCGTGGAGACCGATCAGGGCACCGGCCCCGTGAACGAGGTGCAGTGCATCGTCTTCGACCTCGCCCAGCCCGTGCGCATCGTGGCGGGCGCCGTCGACGCCACGAACGTCGTGATCCCCCGCGCCCTGCTGGAGAAGCAGGGCTGCCACCCGGACGCCCTGCACGGGCGCCCCCTCGACCACGACGGCGACCCGTTCGGGCGGCTGGTCCATAATTTCGTCGCCAACGTCGTCGCCTGCGGCGACCTCCTCGACCGCCGCGAGGCCCTGGCGGCCTCGGCGGCGATCACCCAGCTCTGCGCCAGCTGGCTGCGCGGACAGGAGGAGGGGCGCCCCTCCCAGCACCAGGACATCCGGATCCGGGTCCGCCGCCTCGTCGAGGCGGAACTCGGCAACCCCAAGCTGACGCCCGCCCTGATCGCGACCCGGCTCGGCCTGTCGCGCTCGACCCTGTACCGGCTGTTCGCCCCCAACGGCATCGTGGCGTATATCCGCGACCGCCGCCTCATGGCGGCGATGCGGATGCTCGTGCGCGACGATGCCCCCAAACCCCTGCGCATCTCGCAGGTCGCCTTCGCGGTCGGCTTCTCGGACGAGCGGACCTTCCGGCGGGCGTTCAAGCGCCGGTTCGGCTTCATCCCGAGCGACGCGTCCCAGCGCCTGGAGACCGGCCCCGAACCCGCGCCCGGCGCCGTCCTGCGCAACTGGATCGAGAGCCTCTGACGTGCCGCGCCGGCCGGCCGGCCGGCTGCGCGCCGGGGCGCTGTCCCTCTGCCTGTCCCTCGGCCTGTGTTTCGCGGCCGCCGCGCCGCTCGCCCCGGGCCCCGTCCAGGCCGAGACCCGGGAGACGGCGCCCGCGCTCCGCACCGGCGAGCCCGAGACGTGGCGGGTCGCGACCCATCCGGTGCCGCCCCTGGTCATGGACGAGGACGGCCGGCTGCGCGGGTTCAGCATCGATCTCTGGAACGCCATCGCGCGGGATCTCGGCGTCCGGACGGCCTACCTGCGCGTCGACGACCTGCCGGCGCTGTTCGCGGCGGTCTCGGACGGGCGCGCGGACCTGGCCATCGCGGCAGTGTCGATCACCGCGGAGCGCGAGCGGCGTTTCGACTTCTCCGTCACGATGCTGGAGACCGGCCTGCGCATCGCCGTCCGGTCGGAGCCGGACGCGACCGGCTCGGCCACCGCGCGGGCTCTCCGGGCGCTCCTGAGCGACGCCGCCTTCCTGCAGGTCCTGCTGGGGCTCGCCGCCCTGATCCTGGCGGTGGCGGCCCTGGTCTGGTGGCTCGAGCGGCGCCACCCCGGCGGCATGGCGGCGCGCTCGGGACCGGCGCGCGGCTTCGCCCACGTCGTCTGGTGGGCCCTGAGCAGCCTCGCCGCCCAGGCGGAGGAGATGCCGCGCAGCCCGCTGGCGCGGGCCGTCACGGTGCTCTGGCTGTTCACCTGCATCGCCCTAGTGGCGTGGTTCACCGCGGGCCTGACCAGCACGGCGACCGTGGAGCGTCTGCGCGGCGCGATCAACGGCCCGCAGGACCTGCCGGGCAAGCGGGTGGGCACGGTCGCCGACACCACCTCGGTCGCCTACCTGGCGGACCATTTCGCCACGCCGGTGGGCTTCGCGACCCTGGAGGAGGCCTGCGCGGCGCTGCGGGCCGGCACGGTCGCGGCAGTGGTCTACGATGCCCCCGCGCTCAGCTACTACGCGACCCGGCCCGGCCACGAGGCCCTGCGCCTGGTCGGCACCGCGTTCAACCGGCAATCCTACGGCATCCTGTTCCCGGCCAACGACCCCCGGCGCAAGCGCGTCAACCAGGCCCTGCTGGGCCTGCGCGAGGACGGCCGCTACGACGAGATCTACGGCCGCTGGTTCGGCTCCGAGAGCGGCGAGTCCCAGGGTCGCTGATCAGGGCCGCCGAGGCGCGCCGCGGTAGGCCTCGGCCGGGTGGCGGGCGGGCAGCCGGTCGCCCGCGCCGAACAGCTTCGCCCGCAGCGAGCCCTCGGCGTAGGCGGTCTTGTAGAGGCCGCGGTCCTGCAGTTCCGGGATCACGAGGTCGATGAAGTCGGAGAAACTCTCCGGCACGACGATCCGGCTGAGGTTGAACCCGTCGACCTCGCCCTCCGTGATCCAGGCCTGGAGTTCGTCGGCGATCGTCACCGCGTCGCCGGTGAGGACCGCGTAGCGGCCGCCGAGCTGCAATTCGGCGAGGAGGTCGCGTTTCGTCAGCCCGCGCCTGGCCGCCGCCGCGGTGGCCGACTGGATGGCGTTGCCCGTCGCGTAGGGGATCGGCTCGTCCAGGCCGTAGCGGGCGAAGTCGATCCCCGTGGAGGCGGAGAAATGCGCGAGGCCCGCCTCCGGGCTCGCGTAGGACAGGTACTCGTCCCGCTTGGCCTCGGCCTCCGCCCGGGTCCGCCCGGGGATCACCGCGAGGCCGACGAACACCTTCACGTCGTCGGGCTCCCGGCCGGCCGCGACCGCCTCGGCCCGGATGGCGCGGACGGAGTCGCGGGCGGTGGCCGGGTCGCGGGCCGAGATGAACACGCACTCGGCGTGGCGGCCCGCGAAGGCGCGGCCGCGGCCCGAGGCGCCGGCCTGGTAGAGCACCGGCGTGCGCTGGCGCGACGGCTCCGACAGGTGGTAGCCCTCGACCGCGAAGAACTCGCCCCGGTGGGCGACCTTGCGGATATGGGCGGGATCGCTGAACACCCGGGCCGCCGGTCGCGGCGCACGGCCGCGTCGTCCCAGCTGCCCTCCCAGAGCCGGTAGAGCACCTCCAGGTACTCGTCGGCGTAGTCGTAGCGCCGGTCGTGCGCCGGCAACGCGCCGCCGCTCTGGCCGCGGTGGGCGCTGTCGAGGTAGCCGGTGACGACGTTCCAGCCGATCCGGCCGCCCGTCAGGTGGTCGAGGGTCGAGAGGCGCCGGGCGAAGGTGTAGGGCGCCTCCTGGTGGACGTTGATCGTCACCCCGAAGCCGAGATGTTCGGTCACCGCCGCCATGGCGGAGATCATCACGGTCGGGTCGTTGACCGGGAGCTGCACGGCCTCCCGGGCGGTCACGTCGATGCCGCCGCCGTAGACGTCGTAGACGCCGATGATGTCGGCGATGAACAGGCCGTCGAACAGGCCGCGCTCCAGGAGCCTCGCCTGCTCGGTCCAGTAGGACAGCGTGTTGTAATCGGCCGAGCGGTCGCGCGGGTGGGTCCAGAGCCCGTGGTTGATGTGGCCCGCGCAGGTCATGTTGAAGGCGTTCAGCAGGATCTGCTTCTTTCCGAGGGCCATCAGAGCGCTCCGTGCCGGGGCGGCTGCCGGCCGTCGAGGTGGTAGGCGCCGATCCAGTGGTACTTCCAGCGCACCGGATCGTGCAGGGTGTGGGTGCGGACGTCGCGCCAGTAACGGTCGAGCGCCTCGGCCCGGTCGGTGGCGGAGGTGCCGCCGAGCTCGAGGAGCTTGTTGGCCGCGAGCAGGCCGGCCCGGTGGCTCGCCGCCCGGGCCTCCGCCACCGCCACGGAGGCGGCCGCGACGCTGTCGGCGTCGGGGGCCTCCTGCGCGGCGTCGACGAAGCGGCCGGCCCGCGCCAGCAGGGCGTCGGCCGCCGCGAGGCGCACCTGGACGTCGCCCAGCGCGTGGAGGGTCAGGGGATCCTCGCTCGCCCGCGCGACCCCGGAATCGATCCACGGCCGGGCGCGGTCGCGCACGAAGGGCAAGGTCGCCGCGAAGGCGCCCGCGCCGATGCCGAGATCGATCCCGGCGTGCAGGATCTGCGCGAAGGGGCCGAGGGCGGTCGGCCGCTCCAGCGAGGCCTGGAACGGCACCACCCAGTCGGGCTCCACGGCGACGCGCTCGAACAGGACCGAGCCCGAGCCGGTGAGCCGCTGCCCGAACCCGTCCCAGTCGTCGACCAGGGTCACGCCCGGCGCGTCCCGGGGGACGAAGACGAGGTAGGCGACCGCCCGGCCGTCCTCCTCGGCATTGGCCAGGGTGGGGATGCGGTGGGCGTAGAGCGAGCCGGTGCAGTAGTCTTTGCGGCCCTCGACAGTCCAGCCGGCCGGGTCGCGCACGAGGCGGGTGCGGCGGGTGTGGTCGCGCGCGCCGGTCTCGGCGAGCGCGTTGCCGAAGCGCTCGCCCGCCAGGACGCGGCCGTAGAGGGCGCGCTTCTGGGCCTCGGTGCCGCCGTTGCGGAGCACCTCCAGGGCGTAGAAATGGTTCTGCGGGATCTGGCCGAGGGAGCCGTCCGCCGCGGCGATCCGGGCGATCACCTGGGCGACCGTGGCGCTGTCGAGGCCGGGGCCGCCGTATTCCCTCGGCACCGTGATCGCCCAGAGGCCGGATTCGGTGAAGCGCGCGATCTCGGCGACCGGCAGGCGGCGCTCCAGGTCGCGCTCGGCGGCGGCCTCGGCGAAGGCCTCCGCCAGCCGGTCGGCGACGGCGAGCGCCGCGGCGGCGTCCGGAAGGACCGGCACCGGGCGCGGCGGCGCGGGTGCCTGCGTGAAGGCGGTCTCGTGGGGCTGGAGCGGCATCGCCCGGTCCTCAGTTCCACTGGTGCCGGGCGGGCAGCACGCCGTTCAGGGCGTGGTTCCCGAGGAGGTGGTACTTCCACCGCACGGGGTCGTGCAGGGTGTGGACCCGGGCGTCGCGCCAGTACCGGCCGAGATTGTACCGGTCGCGGGTCGCCGAGGCGCCGGCGAGCTCGAGCAGCCGCTCGGAGGCTTCCAGGGCGATCTCGGTGGTGAGGATCTTGGCCTGCGCCACCGCCACCGAGGCCTCGGCCGCGCTCTGGGCGGTGACGGGGGCCGCGGCGATCCGGTCGAGCGCCCGTCCGGCCCGGGCCAGGACCTCCTCGGCGGCGTGCAGGTCGACGGTGAGCCGCCCGACCTCGCCGAGGATGTGGGGATCCTCCGCGACGGTCTCGGCGGTGAAGGGATAGGGCCGGGTCCGGGTGCGCAGGAAGTCGAGGGCGGCGGCGGCCGCGCCCCGGGCGAGCCCGGCGTCGATCGCCGCGTGGATCAGCTGCGAGACCGGCCCGAACAGGCCCGGGCGCCCGGCGAGGGGCGCGAGGTCGATCGTCAGCTCCGCCTCGACCGGGGCCTGCGCGAAGATCACGCTGCCGCTCGCCGTGGTGCGCTGGCCGAAGCCCTGCCAGTCGTCCACCACCCGCACGCCGGGGGCGTCCCGGCGCACGAAGACCAGGAGCGGCCCGCCGTCGGGGCCGACCGCGCGCGTCGGGATCCAGTGGGCGAAGAGCGCGCCCGTGGAGTAGAAGCGCGTGCCGCTGAGCCGCGGGCCCTCCGGCCCGGCGGTCAGCCGCGTGTCCACGCCGGTGATCGCCTTGCCGTTGCGGGCGGGGCCGGCATTGCCGATCCGGTGGCCGGCGAGCACGTCCCGGTAGATCCGCGCCTGCTGGGCGGGGCTGGCGGCGGCCGCGACCAGCGCCAGGACGCCGAACTGGTTCTGGGGGATCTGCGCCGCCGAGCCGTCGGCGGTGGCGAGGATCGCGAAGACCTCCGCGAGCGTCGCGTGCGAGACCCCGGCGCCGCCGTGTTCGCGCGGCACCGTGATGCCGCCGAGCCCGCTCTCCGTGAAGGCCGCGATCTCCGCCCAGGGCAGGCGCCGGTCGCGGTCGCGCTCGGCCGCGCCCGCCGCGAAGATCCGGGCCACGGCCCGCGCGGCCGCGATCGCCTCGGCGTCCGAGCGGATCCGGTGCGGCGGCGCCGGCGGCGGCGGCAGCCGATCTTCGACCGGGTCGGTGACGGGATCGTCCAGGTGCAGGCTCATACGGTTTCCGGTTGACCGCTCGGGTTGGGACGTCCCGCCGTCATCGCGAGCGCGGCGAAGCGACCCGGGGCCCACGCGCGGTCGGAAGACGCGGCGCGGCCTGGACGGCTTCGCTCCGCGCGCGCGGACGGCGATGTCGAGGTCGTCGACCGGGGACGATCCATGGTTGCAGGCTCCCGGTCGGATCGCCCAGATCGGACGGTTTCGCTCAGCGGGCCCGGAGCCGCCGCACCGCGGTGTCGCCCGCGAACTGGACCGCGCACACGAGGGCGATCAGGATCGCGATCACCACCACCATCACGGTGGTGTCGAAGCGCTGGTAGCCGTACCGGATGGCGACGTCCCCGAGCCCGCCCGCGCCCACCGCGCCGGCCATCGCGGAGGCGCCGATCATCGCCACCACCGTGATGGTGAAGCCGGCCACGATGCCCGGCAGCGCCTCGGGCAGGAGCACGTGGGCGAGGATGTGCCGGCGCCGGCAGCCGATGGACTGGGCGGCCTCGATCAGGCCCGCATCCACCTCCCGCAGCGAGACCTCGGCGATCCGGGCGAAGAACGGGGTCGCGCTCACCGAGAGCGGCACGATCGCCGCCCAGACGCCGATCGTGGTGCCGGCCACCAGCCGGGTGAACGGGATCAGCGCCACCAGCAGCACGATGAAGGGCACGGCCCGGAAGCCGTTGACCACGGTTCCGACCACCCGGTGGGCCGTCGGCGCCGCGAAGATGCCGCCGGGCCCGGAGGTGACGAGGAACAGCGCCAGGGGAATGCCGGCGACCACGGCGATCCCGGCCGAGACCCCGACCATGAGCGCGGTGTCGAGGAAGGCCTGCCAGAGGCGTTCGATCATCTGCGGCGACATGGCGGGCCTCCGGGTTCGGGGTGCAGGGGCGGCGGTGCAGCGGTCGGGGTATCGGGGGAGGAGCGGTCCCGCATCGTCTCACCCCTCCGCCGGGTCGGCGGGGACGTAGCCGACCCGCTCCACGTCGCCGCCGAGCGTCCGCAGCCGCGCCTCCGCGCCCGGGTCCTCGGCCGGGACGGCCACCAGCATCCGGCCGACCGCGTGGCCCTGGATCCGCTCGATGCCCGCCTGGAGCAGGCGCACCGGCGCCCCGGCCCCCGCGAGGCCCGACAGATCCGGCGCGGCCCGGCCCGAGCAGGTGATCCGCAGGATCGCCCAGCCGCCCGGCGCGGGCCGCGGCTGCAGCCGGGCCGCCAGATCCGGCGGCAGCCCGCGGGTCAGGGGTTCGAGCAGCGCCCGGGTGGTCGGGTGCTCGGGCGCCCCGAACACGCGCCAGACCGGCCCGGTCTCGACGACCCGGCCGCCCTCCAGGACCACCACGTCGCTGCAGATCTCGCGGATCACGCTCATCTCGTGGGTGATCAGGATGATGGTGATCCCGAGCCGCCGGTTGATGTCGCGCAGCAGGTCGAGGATCGCCAGCGTCGTCTCCGGGTCGAGGGCGGAGGTCGCCTCGTCGCAGAGCAGGATCTCCGGATCGCTCACGAGCGCCCGGGCGATGCCGACCCGCTGCTTCTGGCCCCCGGAGAGCCGCGACGGGTAGGTGTCGGCCTTGTCCTCCAGGCCGACGAGGCGCAGGGCCTCCGCGACCCGCGGGCCGATCGCGCCCCGGGGGACCCCCGCGACCGTCAGCGGCAGCGCCACGTTCTGCCGGACGGTCTTGGCCGCCAGCAGGTTGAAGTGCTGGAAGATCATGCCGATGCGCCGGCGCAGGGCCACGAGCCCGTCGGTGTCGAGGGCGTCGATCGGGGCGCCGTCGACCAGGACCCGGCCCGAACTCGGCGCCTCCAGCCGGTTGACCGTGCGCAGGAGGCTCGACTTGCCCGCCCCCGAGCGGCCGATGATGCCGAAGATCGCGCCGGCGGGGATCGCGAGGTCCACCCGGTCGAGCGCCTGCACCGGTCCGGCGGCCGAGCGGTAGGTCTTCGAGACGGACTCGAACCGCACCGTTCCGGTCTCCCGGCCGGCCTCGCTGCCGGGCGCGGCGACCGGGGCCCGGGCGGCGGTCGCGGCGCCCGGGCCCGTCCGCCCGGCCGCGGCCGGCGTGCCCGGATCGCGCAGGCTGTCGAAGATCAGGCCGACCATCAGTTCTGCCACGCCAGCAGGTACAGCTTGTCGCTGTTGGCGAAGGACTTGCGGATCTGCTGTTTCACGGCCTCCGAGTTCTGGAAGAGCGTCACGAATTTCCGGATCACGGGGTCCTCCTTGCGGGCGGCCTTGGTGACGAAGCTCACGGCGAAGCGCCGGTCCTCGATACCGGAATAGATCAATCCGCTGGTCGGGTCGAAACTGCCGGCCGCCACGATGAAGTGCGGGTAGCCCAGGGCGAGGTCGACGTCGCCGGTGATCCGCGCGAGCTGCGGCCCCTCGACCTCGGTGAACCGCAGCGTCTTCGGGTTCTCGACGATGTCGTCGAGGGTGCCGAGGAAGCCGACACCGTCCTTCAGCGTGATCAGTCCGGCCTTCTGGAGGAGCAGCAGGCCGCGGCCCTGGTTCACCGGGTCGTTGGCGATCGCCACCGTGCCGCCCGCCGGGATCTGGTCGAAGCTCTTATGCTTCAGGGAGTACAGGCCGATATTGGACAGGATCCCGAGCCCGACGATGTCGAACGCGTAGCCCTTCTGCTTGGCGGCGTTCTCCATGAAGGGGCGGTGCTGGAAGAAGTTCACGTCGATGTCGCCGGCGTCGAGGGCGACGTTGGGCGTCGTCCAGTCGCTGAACTCGACCACCTTGACGTCGAGGCCCTCGGCCTTGGCCTCCCGGGCCGCGACCGTGACGGCGTCGCCGTAGGCCCCGGGCACGACGCCGACCCGGAGGGTCTCCGCCCCGGCCGGCAGAGCCCCGAGGCTGAGCGCCGCGACGGCGAGGACACGCAGGAACTTCATCGGGCGGGAACTCTGATCGGGATGGACGGGGGCAAGTCCGGCTGCCGGGCCGCGATGGTTCGCGCCGCATCCGAAGGCATGCGGACACGATCCATCAAGTCGACAGGCGCCGTCTCACGTGGATGATTGTCTCGCGTCAGGTTTAGATCAGCGCGGCCCGCCCCGAAATTCTAAAGATCGTCGTTCGACGACACGAACGATCTCCCGATACCCCTGAACCGGAGAGGCGCATGCTGCGCCCCCGCGGGGCGCCGGTCCGGCCCCGCGCGCGGTCCCGCGGGTGGTCCGGTCGCGGGGACGGGGCGCGGCGCCCGGGCGGATCCCGGTCGGCCGGACCGGGCGCCGAATACAGGTCGGTCCGGCGGGCGGGGCGTCGGAACAAGCCTTGTCGGATCGGAATGAACCTGCGATTATCCAGTCATCGCAACGGCTTAGTGAAGATCATGCTCTTCCGCGAGCACTCCGCGAACGAAACCTTCTCCCCCATCCTCGATCCGGGGGATGAGCCTTCCCGGGTCGCGGAGATACCCCGCCGCCCGGTCCCCGAGGCCTGGTCCGGCCTCGCCGCGCCGGCCCTCGCCCCGGGCGACGAGGTGGTGTTCGACCGGCTCGACCTCGCCGAGATCCTCGGGATCTGGCGCCATGCCCGCGGCCGGGTCGTGGGGCTCCACCGCCCGTGGGGCGCGGCCGCCACCGTGGACGTGCAGTTCGAGGGACACGAGACCCTGGAACGCTACCTGCCGGACCTGTTCCGGCGCGTGCACTGAGGCGCGCCGACAGGCCCGCCGGCCGGCGGAGTCATTGGCTGACCCCGGGCTGACCCCGGGCTGACCCCGGGCTGACCCCGGGCTGACCCCGGGCTGACCCCGGGCTGACCCCGGGCTGACCCCGGGCTGACCCTGACCCCGGGCTGACCTTGCGCCGACATCGCCCGGATTTGTCGGCTGAGAGGACAGCGAGTGTCTGTTTTCACGACACTTCGCGGCGCTGGGCACGGATCGGGCCCGCGCTCACGAAAATGTAGGGCCCCACCGGCGCGCGTCTCCCCCCGGGGCCGGAACCCCGCCGGCTCCGAAACGTCGGGCCGGTCGCGACCACCGCGGCCGATCTTCCGGCCGGGGCGGACGGGCCTGTCCGGGGGGCACGATGGCTCAGGGAAACCACAGACGGCGCGCGGGCGCGCCATGACGGCGAGCCACGGCGTGTTCGCCTTCGCGCATGTCGGCGACCTGCATCTCGAGCGGGCCTCCGACCCCCACGCTGCCGACCTGCGGGCGATGCTCGCCGAGGTGGCGGGGCTGCACCGACACGGTCTCCTCGACTTCGTCTACATCCCCGGCGACCTCGCCGAGGACGGGCGGGCGGAGCAGTACGCGGTCCTGCGCGAGGCCCTGGACCGGCACCCGGACCTGCCGGTGCGCCTGATCGCCGGCGACCACGACCGCCAGCACGGCACGATGGCGGATTTCGACGCCCTGTTCGCCGCGGTCGCGGGCAGCCCGCGCGGCGGCGGCCACGCGGCGCGGCGCCACGACCTGCCGCGCCCGCGCGACCCCGTCTCGGTGACGCATTACTACTTCGCCGAGACCTGGGCGGGCGTGCGCTGCCTGTTCCTCGACATGGTCAGCCCCGGCTACTGCCAGAAGGGCTTCGGCCTCGATTTCCGCCTCGGCCCCCACCAGCTCGCGTGGCTCGGCGAGGAGCTGGCCCGGGCCGAGCGGGAGGGCCAGCCCTGCGCGGTCTTCGCCCACACCTACCCGGACGACCTCTGCGTGCCCGACGAGCGGGCGGCGCTCGCCGGCCTGATCCGCCACTACGGCGTCCGCCTCGTCGAGATGGGCCACACCCACTACAACGAGCTCGCCCCGGACGGGCGCACCCTCTACGCCGCGGCCCGCTCGGTCGGCCAGAACGAGGACGGCTCGGTCGGCTACGCGGTCGCGGCGATCGACGGGCCGGTCGCGAGCTGGCGGTTCAAGCCCCTCGACCGGGCGCTGCCCTTCGTGATGGTCACGAGCCCCGCCGACCGGCGCCTCGCCACGGCGCCCCTCGACGCCGCCGACGGCACGGTCTCCGTGCGCGCCCTCGTGCTGTCGGACCGGCCGCGGGCCGCGTGGCGCTGTCACCTGCGCGTCGATGGCGGCCCGGCCCACCCGATGGTGCCGGACGGCCCCCGGACGGTCCACGCCCGCATCCCCTGGCGGGACGGCGCGCGCCGCCTCGCCGTCACGGTCGCGGACGGCACCGGCCACACCGACACCGAGGTGATCGAGCCCGTGGACCGGAGCTTCGTGCCGCCGCCCGCGCACGAGCGGCCCGGCAGCGACGCGTTCCGCCTGCCGGCCTGGCCCGAGAAGGGGCTCCGGGGCGACCAGCTCGGGCCGAACCGCAACGGCCGGCACTGGTAGCCGGTCCCGCCCGAATCGCGGCACACCGCACCGCACGATCCACCCCACCAGAGGACCACCGCAACCGATGGGCGCGCTGACGCTGACCCCCAACATCGCGACCTGGACGATCGCCGCCCTCGCGACCCTCGGCGTCATCCTGCGGCCGTTCGCGTGGCCGGAGGCGATCTGGGCCGTGCTCGGCGCCGGCGCCCTCGTGGCCCTCGGCCTGCTCGCCCCCGCCACCGCCTGGGACGGCGTGCTGAAGGGGACCGACGTCTACCTGTTCCTCGTCGGCATGATGCTGATGTCGGAGGTGGCCCGGAAGGAGGGCCTGTTCGACTGGCTCGCCTCGATCGCGGTGCGCGCCGCCAGGGGCTCGGCGACCCGGCTGTTCACCCTCGTGTACCTGGTCGGCACCGTCGTCACGGTGTTCCTGTCCAACGACGCCTGCGCGGTGGTGCTGACGCCCGCCGTCTACGCGGCCACCAAGGCCGCCAAGGTGGAGAACCCCCTCCCCTACCTGTTCATCTGCGCCTTCATCGCCAACGCGGCGAGCTTCGTGCTGCCGATCTCGAACCCGGCCAACCTCGTGGTCTTCGCCGAGCACATGCCGCCGCTGGTGCGCTGGCTCGGCCTGTTCGCCCTGCCCTCGCTGCTGGCCATCGCGACGACCTACGCGGTGCTGCGGCTGACCCAGGCGAAGACCCTGCGCGGGCAGGAGGTCGCCACCGACGTCGAGGCACAGCCGCTCTCCCGCACCGGCCTCGTGGCGGGGATCGGCATCGTGGCGACCGGCGGCGTGCTGATCGCGGCTTCCGCGCTCGGCCTCGATCTCGGCCTGCCCACCTTCGTGGCCGGGCTCGCCACCACGATCGTCGTGCTGCTGCTCAAGCGCGGCGGCCTCGTCGAAGTGGCCAAGGACGTGTCGTGGAGCGTGCTGCCGCTGGTGGCCGGGCTGTTCGTCCTCGTGGAGGCCCTGGAGAAGACCGGCGTCCTGGCGATGCTGGCGGACCTCCTCAAGGGCTACGCGCACGCCGCCCCAGAGGCCACCGCCTGGGGAGCGGGCGGCCTCGTCGCGGTGCTGTGCAACCTCGTCAACAACCTGCCGGCCGGGCTGATCGCGGGCGCCGCCGTCCAGACCGCCCACGTGCCCGAGAAGGTGGCGGGCGCGATCCTGATCGGCGTCGATCTCGGGCCGAACCTGTCGGTGACGGGCTCGCTCGCCACGATCCTCTGGCTCACCGCCATCCGCCGCGAGGGCCAGGATGTCGGCGCCTGGACCTTCCTCAAGCTCGGCCTGCTGGTGATGCCGCCGGCCCTCGCGCTGGCGCTCGCCGGCCTGCTCCTCGTCTGACCCTCCCTCCCCGCAAACCCGAAGGTCCGCGCGCGTGACGGCTGCCCTCCTCTATCCCTTCATCCTGGTGGCGGGCGCGCTGCAGGCGATCGGCAACGCCATGAACGCGCAGCTGCGCGGCCGCATGGTCAATCCGTGGCTCGCCGCGACGGTGTCGTTCCTGCCGATCGTCTTCGTGTTCACGACCCTGTTCCTCACGATGCCGACGCCGCTGCCGAGCCTCGACTCCCTGGGCAAGATGCCCTGGTACGCGCCCCTCGGCGGCCTCGCCGGCGCGGTCGCGGTGTTCGGCGGGCTCGCCTTCATCGACAAGGTCGGCGCCGGGCCGTTCAACGGCCTGACGCTCACCGCCAACATCCTCACCTCCCTGGCGATGGACGCGCTCGGCCTGTTCGGCCTGCAGGCGGCGGGCTTCAAGCCGATGCCCTGGCTCGGCGGCCTGCTGATGGCGGTGGGCGTCACCTTCATCGCGCGCTCGGGCGGCAAGAGCGACGGCGGCGGCTCGGGGGTCGGCGGCAAGCTGCTCTACCCGTTCATCCTCGTGGCCGGCGCCCTGATGGCGATCGGCGTGGTCTGGAACGCGCAGCTCCGCGGCGCCCTGGAGAATCCCTGGCTCGCCGCGACGGTGTCGTTCGTGCCGGTCGTGTTCGTGTTCGCGCTGATGTTCCTGCTGCGGCCGTCGCCGCTGCCGACCCGCGACGACGTCGCGGGCGTTCGCTGGTGGATGCCCCTCGCCGGCCTCACCGGGGCGGTCGCGGTCTTCGCCGGACTGCTCTTCGTCGACAAGGTCGGGGCCGGCGCCTTCAACGGCCTGCTCATCACCGCCAACCTCCTGACCTCGGTGGCGCTCGATCATTTCGGCTGGTTCGGCATGAAGCGGGTCAAGGCCGGCCCGCCGCGCCTGATCGGCGCCGCCCTGATGGTCGGCGGCATCGTGCTGATCTCGCTGTTCTGAGTGGCCGGGGCGATGTGGACCCTCCCCGCCTGGATCCTGCGCCGGGAGACCCTGCTCCTGGCCGGGGCCGCCCTCCTGGGCGTGGGCGGGGTCGCGGCGTGGTACCTGCTCCAGGCGACGGTGCTCACCATCGCGGTCGCCCCCCGGGACGGGACCGAGCCCGGCCTGATCAAGGCCTACGCGGACGCGCTCGAGGCCGCGCACGAGAATGTCCGGCTGAAGATCCTGTCCTTCGACGACGTGCGCGAGAGCGCCGCCGCCCTGCAGGACGGGCGCGCCGACCTCGCGGTGGTCCGCCCCGACGTGCTGCTGCCGACGAACGGTCTGACCCTGGCGATCCTGCGCGACCAGGCGATGGTCATCGCCTCGCCCGAGCAGGCCGGGATCACCAGCTTCCCGAAGCTTGCCGGCAAGCGGCTCGGCATCGCGGCGCACCGGGACGCCGATCTCTGGCTGCTCCGGAACCTCCTCGGCTATTACGGGCTCACCCTGGAGGAGGCCGCCGGCCCGGCCCGGGACTCGACGGTCCTGCTGGTCCCGGTCGACCAGGAGGCGGTGGCCGGCGCCTTCCGCGAGAAGCGGATCGACGCCTTCGTCAGCATCATCGCGCCCTCGGCGCCGAAGGCGCTGGCCCTGGTCTCGGCCGTGCAGGGCGTCGCCCGCGGCGGCAAGGTGGCGTTCGTCGCCGTGGAGGATGACGGCGCGGTGATCGAGCGCTTCCCGCGGCTCCAGGCGGTCACCGTCCCGGGCGGCCTGTTCGGCGGCCGCCCGAAGCTGCCGGCCGACGACGTGAAGACGGTGGGCGCCTCGTACCGGCTGATGGCCCGGGCCTCCCTGAGCCGCGTCGTGGCGGCCGACGTGACCCAGCAGCTCTTCGAGAAGCGCGGCGCCGCCGCCCTGGCGACGGACGCCGCCGAGTACGTCCAGGCCCCGGCCTACGACACGACCGTGGCGGCCACCAGCGCCCGCATCCCGATCCATCCGGGGGCGATCGACTATTACGAGCGCGACCAGCACGGCTTCATCGAGCGCTACGGCGACACGCTCTACCTCCTCGGCGCGCTGGTGGGCGGCCTCGTCTCGGTGCTGGCCTGGATCCGGCAGCGTCTCGCCAGCCTGCGCCGCGAGCGCATCGACCAGCTCCTGGACCGGCTCCTGGAGATCGCCGGGCAGGCCCGGGCGCTGCGCGACCCGGCGGCGATCGAGGCGCTCACCGTCGAGGTCGACGCGCTGGCCATGGACATCGTCCGCTACGCCCGCGAGCGGGAGCCGGACACCCGCACCATGTCGGCGGCGTCCGTCGCGATCGACACGGCGCGGGCGACCATCGCGGATTGCCGGGCGCGGGCGGCCGAGGACGGCGCGCGGACCGGGCGGCCCGTCCGGCTGCACGGCGCGGCCGGGGCCTGACATGTCCGTCCCAGCGCCCGCGCCCGCCACCGTGCCCGCCACCGTAACAGAATCGGACCGGAGCGACGCCGCGCCGGACGCCGCCTCGGTCAGGGCGCGTGTCGGCGCGCGCGTGGGCGCGCGGGTGCAGCGATCCCTGCGCTCGCGCACCGTGACCTGGATGACGGTGGGGTTCGCCACGATCCTGGTGATGACCGCCATCGCGCTCGGCGCCTTCGTGTACCAGCAGCGCGGCGTCGACGCCGTGCGCCACACCGTGGCGGTGGACGGGCGCCTCGCCCGGGTCCTCTCGGCGGTGCAGGACGCCGAGACCGGCCAGCGCGGCTACCTGCTCACCGGCGACGAGGCCTTCCTGGTGCCCTTCACCGAGGGGCGGCTGAACGTCGACCAGCAGCTCGATCTCCTGCGCGACCTCGTCCAGGACGATCCCGACCAGCGGGGCGACCTCGACACCCTGGCCGGGCTGATCCGCCGGAAGCTCGACGAGCTCGGCGCCAGCGTCGCCCTCATGCGCGCCGGCGACGGCGCGGCGGCCCGCGCCTCCGTGGCGGACGGGCGCGGCAAGCAGGTGATGGACGCGATCCGCGACCGGGTGCGCCGCATGGAGGCGCACGAGGCGCGGCGGATGGAGCGGCGGCAGGCGATGGTGTCGCGGATCGCCCTGGCCATCTGGGTCATGGTCGGGGCCCTGGCGGTGCTGTTCGTGCTGTTCGCCGTGTCGGCCCTGCGGGAGGCGACCCGGCGCAACCGGCTGTCGCGGTTCCTGCCGCAGGAGCTGGTCCTGCGGCTCGCCGACGGCGACGGGAGCCTGAAGGCCGGCCGCCGCCAGCAGGCCGCCATCGTGTTCGTCGACATGCGCGGCTCGACCACCCTGGCCGAGAGCCTGGATCCGCACCGGCTCTCCGAGTTCCTGTCCGCCTTCCGGCGGCGGGTGACGCGCCTCGCCCGCTTGCGGGGCGGCGTGGTCGACAAGTTCATCGGCGACGGCGCCCTGGTGGTGTTCGGCCTGCCCGAGCCCCGGCCCGACGACGCGGCCCGCGCCCTCGCCTTCGCGCAGGACCTCGTCGCGGTGATCGCCCGCTGGACCGACAGGGCCGCACCCGCGCAGGCCGTGCGCATCGGTGTCGGCGTCCATTACGGCGAGGTGTTCTGCGGGATCATCGGCGAGGCGGCGCGCTACGAGTTCACCGTGCTGGGCGACGCCGTCAACGTCGCCGCCCGCCTCGAGCAGGCGACCAAGCTCCACGGCGTCCCGATCCTGGTCTCGGAGGCCGCGCGGCGGGCCGCGGGGGCGCCGGCCGCGGCGTGGCGCGAAGTCAGCCGCGAGCCCCTGCGGGGGCGCCGCGAGCGCATGGCCTACCACACGCCCTCCGCCCCGGGAGCGGGCGGTCCCGGCCCCCGGCGGGAAGAAGATATCGCGTTCCCGGCGGTCGAACCGGCCCTCTGAGAAGAACCTGCCTGTCGTGGGGATCGAATGGAGAACAAGCATCTCCGTGCGCAGCGAAATTCGAAAGACGTGTCCATTGCGAACGGACCTGCCGAGCGCGACATTCGGCACCATGCGCAGCGCCTCTGAAAACCAGTCGCCGGCCTTCGATCCGTTCGGCGAGCCCGTCGCCGACGGCGTCGCCGGCGCCTGCCCGGCCACCTCGACCGGCGACCGCACGGCGCGGCGCGTCGGTGGTGCGGTGTTCTGGACGCTGGCGCTCGCGATCCTGGCCGGCCGCGTCTACGCCTACGATCTCCCGGCCGTGCAGGCCGTCGCCTCGCACGCTGCCCAGGTGCTCGCCCTGCGCTGAGCCTCCCGGTCGAGCCCGTCGAAGGCGACCCGCGCGGCGCGCAGGTTGCCGTCGATGCGCGGCCGCGCGCGGGCCCTCCCGGTTCAGTCCCTCGTGAGGTGGCGGCGGACGGCCTGGGCCGTGACGGCGGAGACACGCACGTTCGATTCCTGGGTCACCCCGGCGATGTGCGGCGTGAGGATCAGGTTCGGCACGTCGGCGAAGACGGCGCCCGCCGCCGCGTCGAGGGGTTCGCGGTCGAACACGTCCAGCGCCGCGCCGCCGAGATGGCCGGAGCGCAGGGCTTGCGCCACGGCCGCCTCGTCCACCACCCCGCCCCGGGCCGCGTTGATCAGGATCGCGCCCTTCGGCATCCGCGCCAGCGCCGCCGCGTCGATCAGCCCGCGGGTCTGATCGGTGAGCGGCACGTGCAGCGAGAGCACGTCGCTCTGCGCGATCAGCGCGTCGAGCGCCTGGCTCTGCACGGGGCCGTAGGCCGGGTTCCAGGCCGGGTCGCCCGCGGCCACGAAGGGGTCGTGGGCGGCGACCGTCATGCCGAGGGCCGCCGCCCTCCGGGCAGTCTCGCGGGCGATCGACCCGAAGCCGACGAGGCCGAGGCGCTTGCCGGCGATCTCGCGGCCCATCAGGGCGTTGCGCGGCCACGTGCCGGCCGCCACGCGGGCCGTGGCTCCGTAGGCGCCGCGCAGGAGCAGCAGCGCGGTGGCGACCACGTACTCGGCGACCGCGCCGTCGTTAGCGCCGGTGGCCGGGTAGACCGCGATGCCTCGCGCCCGGCAGGCCGGGACGTCGATGTTGTCGAGGCCGACGCCGAGGCGGCCCACCACCTTGAGGTCGCGGGCGGCGTCGAGCAGGGGGCCGCGGACCTGGGTCCGGTTGCGCACGATCAGGGCGTCGGCCTGGGCCACGGCGGCGGCGAGGTCCCCGGGCCGGTCGCGAGGCCGGGATCGTACTGCACGTCGAGGCCGGCGAGCTCGGCCGCGATCGCGGCCTCGTCCATGAACTCGCTGATGACGACCTTGGGCATGGCGCGCCTGTGTCCCGGTTCCGCGTGATCGTCTCCCGCTAGAGCCGTTCCGGCCCGCGTGGCAACCCGGATCCGGGCTCGCCCGCCCTCAGGCGACCGCGCGGACCGCCCGCTCCGTCGGGAGCGCCCGCCGGGGCAGGCTCTCGATCAGGCCGGGGATCTCCTCGGGCGGCCGGGCCGGGCTGTACAGGAAGCCCTGCGCGCTGTTGCAGCGCCGCAGCCGGAGCAGCTCGGCCTGCTGCTCGGTCTCGACGCCCTCCACGGTGACGTCGATGCGCAGGTCGCGGGCGATGACCATGATCGCCTCGATCACCGTCAGGCATTCGGGGCGGCTGCTCAGGTCGCGCACGAAGGCGCGGTCGATCTTGATCTTGTCGACCGGGAACTGCGTCAGGTAGCTCAGCGAGGAGTAGCCCGTCCCGAAATCGTCGAGGGCGATCCGCACGCCGAGCGCCCGCAGGGAGCGGAGATTGTCCAGCACGTGCGGCGTGTTGGCCAGGAAGATCGACTCGGTGATCTCGATCTCCAGGCGGTCCGGCGCGAGGCCGGTCTCGCCCAGCACCGCCGCGACGTCGGCGAAGAAGTCGGGCCGGCGGAAATGGACCGACGAGATGTTGACGGCGACGCGCAGGCGCACCGGCCAGGTCAGCGCCTCCGCGCAGGCCTGCCGCAGGGCCCAGCGCCCGATCGCGAGGATGAAGCCCGTTCCCTCGGCGATCGGGATCAGCTCCGCGGGCGAGACGGGGCCGACACCGGGCCGGGTCCAGCGGAGCAGCGCCTCGCAGCCGACCACTTGGCCGTCCTGCAGGCTGACCAAAGGCTGGTAGTGCAGCGCCATCTCGCCGTCGGCGAGGGCCTGGCGCATCGCCTCGTCGAGTTCGTGCCGGCGCTGGACGCGCACGTCCAGGTCGCGGTCGAAGCCCCGCCAGCGCCCCTTGCCGCCCTGCTTGGCGCTGTAGAGCGCGAGATCCGCCTTCCGGAGCAGGTCCTCGGGCTTGGTCGCGTCGGCCGGGGCGCAGGCGATCCCGATGCTGACGCCGATCTCCGCCCGGACGCCGTCGATGAGGTAGGGCTCGCGCAGGGTCGCGATCGTGGCCTCGGCCAGGGCCTGCGCGGCCGCGCCGTCCCGGCCGCGCTGCAGGATCGCGAACTCGTCGCCCCCGAGACGGAATGCCTGCGCGTCGGCCGGGAGCAGGGCGCGCAGGCGATCGGCGACCTGCCCCAGCAGGGCGTCGCCCGCGGCGTGGCCGATGCTGTCGTTGACGGTCTTGAAGCCGTCGAGGTCGAGGTAGAGCAGGCTGACCGTCGCGTCCGGGGCCGGTTGCGCGTTCTGCGGCGCGTTCTGCGCGGCGGCCGCGCAGGCCTCGGACGCGACGTCGTGGAACATGACCCGGTTCGACAGGCCGGTCATCGGGTCCCGGGTGGCCAGATAGGCGATGTGCGCTTCCGCCCGGCGGGCCTCGGTCACGTCGGAGCCGACGCCCCGGAACCCCGCGAAGCGCCCCTTCTGGTCGAGGAACGGCTTGCCGCTCAGCCGGAGCCAGCGCCGGCCGGCCGGCGTGTCGACGGCGATCAGGTGCTGGTGGAAGGCGACGCCCCGCCGGAGACGGTCCACGAGGTCGGCGCTCTGGTCGGCCTCGGGGGGCGCCTCCGCCCGGCCGGCGAGCAGCGCCGGGAACGAGGCGTGCTGGAGCCTCTGCACCGGGCAGGCCAGCACGTCCGCCATCCGGGTGGAGACGTGCTGGAACCGTCCGGTCCCGTCCGTCTCCCACAGCCAGTCGCTGGCATTCGCCTCGAAGGCGTTGAGCAGCAGCCCGATCGTCTCGCTCTGGTCCTCGACCCGCACGCGGTCGAGGATGCGCTGGCGCGACAGGCGGCTCATGCGGCTCACGCTCGTCACCACGAAGATCGCGTAGACGGCGAGCAGGAAGCCGATGCTGAGCGCGACCGGCTCCCCGGACCGGGCCAGCCCGACGAAGCTGCCGACGATGACCGGGACCGCGAACAGGTACGAGACCGACAGGAGCGGGCCGACCACGTAGGCGTCCGAGATCAGGCCGGCCACGATGGCGACGACGAGCAGCCGCGCGTCGCCGCCGGAGGGGGCAAACAGCACGACCGGCAGGGTCGCCCAGGCGAGGCCCAGGGCGAAGGCGAGGCCGGCGGAGATCCGGCAGCCCCACCGGACGGTGTGCGCCGAGGCGGTGTCGCCGTGGGTGCGCCAGTAGAGCCAGGTCGCGTAGGTCGCCGCCGTGATCAGCACTGCGACCACGGCGAGCAGGCCGAGGAGGTAGGTGTGCGAGGCCGAACCCCAGAAGAAGTACGCGACGGCCAGCGCGATGATCAGGTGCGTCACCGCCGAGTAGGTGGCGAGCTTCAGCGTCTCGTCGAGGAGCCCCGCCCGCACCTGCAGGCGGTAGCGGCTCGGCAGCGCGTCGTCGGCGTCGGGACCGAAGAGGCGGCCGAGCAGCGATCCCGGCCGGCGGACTGGCCAGGTCCCCCGCCGCGCGCCCGGCCCGGTCGCGCCCGCGGAGATCTCGGGCGACACCTCGGGCGACAGCTCAGGCGGCATGGGCCGCCCCCTGCTCGGCCCCGTGCCCGTCCCCCTGCCCGGCCCCCTGCCCGGCCCCGTGGCGGGGCGCGACCCTCATGGTCAGGCCGCCCCTGGGCCGCAGGGTCACGCGGAACTGCGCCGCCGGCATCTCGGCCGTCACCGGCCGGAGGCGGAAGGCGGGCAGCAGCGTCGCCAGGACGACGAGGCACTCGGTCAGGGCGAGGCCCATGCCGATGCAGACCCGCGGGCCGGCGCCGAACGGCAGGTAGGCGTAGCGGTCGCGCGCGGCGGCCCGCTCCGGCGCGAAGCGGCCCGGGTCGAACGCCTCCGGCCTGTCCCAGAGCAGCGCGTGCCGGTGCAGGGCGTAGACCGGCACGTGGACCGACTGCCCGGCCGGCACGACCGTGTCCCCGAGCCGGACCGGGGCCCGCGTCCGCCGCACGATCAGCGGGGCCGGCGGATAGAGGCGCATCACCTCGAGGAGCACCTGACGCGTGTAGGGGAGCCGGTCCACGGAATCGGGATCGGACTCGGGATCGGCGCCGCGGCGCGCCATCTCGGCGACGACGCGCTCCTCCACCTCCGGGTGCTCGGCCAGGACCCGGAAGGTCCAGGCCAGCGCCAGGGCGGTGGTCTCGTGGCCGGCGGACACGAAGGTCAGCAGGTTGTCGACGAGGCTCGCCTCGGTGAGCGGCGCGCCGGTCTCCGGGTCCCGCGCCTGCAGCAGGAGGCCGAGGAGGTCGGAGCCGGGCTCGCCGCGGGACCGGCGGCGCGCGATCGTGCGGGCGACCTCGCCGCGCAGGTAGCGCACCGCCTCCGCCCCGGCCCGGGACCCCGGATGCGGGACCCAGGCCGGCGCCCGCAGCATCTCCAGGGCGATCTTCCAGCTGGTCTGGCCGAGATAGGCGTCCATCGCGGCCCCGAAGGGCCCGACCTCCAGGTGGGGATCGCCCGACACCATCGTGGCGACGATGACGTCGAACGTCGTGCGCATCATCTCGCGCAGGATGTCCCGCTCGCTCCCGGCGGGATCGGCGTCGCGCCAGCGCGCCCGCGTCGCCGCGGCGGCCCGGGCCATGGCCGGCACGAAGCTCCGGACCCGGTCCGGGCGGAACATCGGGGTCGCGGTCCTGCGCTGACGCCGCCAGTGGTCCCCGTCCGCGGTGAGGACCCCCGCCCCGAGGGCCGGGGCCAGCGCCCGGAGCATGAACGGCTCCCGCTCCAGCGCCTCGGCCTGGTTGACCATCAGGCCGCGGATGTGACCGGGATCGCAGACGTAGGTGGTCCGCTGGCCGAGGAAGCGGGTGGTCACCAGGGGTTGTGTGTAGATCTGCCGGGGCCAGGCCTCGATCAGGCTGCCCAGCATCGTGACGAGCACGGATGGCAGCGCGACCGCCTCGGCCACGCCCTCTGCCACGGCCGCCGCGAACGGCGGCCGTCCCGGCGCGCAGACCCTGAACGTTCCGACAGCGGGCATACCGGCTCCCTCGCGGGACCAGATTCGAGGTTCAACGTTAAGTTTTGGCTTGCCGCCGCGGCGCCGTCGAGCGCTTCCCCCGGCGCCGGGGCGGAAACCGCCGCCTTGCTTACCGGGAGCTTACCGGATTCCCGGGGAGGCGCCGCGGACACCCGGGGGCGGCCCGCCCTAGCGGTCCCGGGTCGCGCGGGCCTGAGCCTCGAGGGCCTCGTGGAGCCGGCCCTCGATCAGCAGGGCCGAGCCGTAGTGGAACTCGATGTCGAAGGCGTGGCGCTGGTTCATCGAGAGCGACGCGCTCTGCATCGCGATGAGATGGCCCTCCGCGTCGAACAGGCCCGAGCCCGATCCGCCGTAGCCGTCGTTGCAATCGTGGCGGGCGCGGCGGATCGCGCCCTCGCTCGGCGGATCGATCCGCCGGACGGCGCAGGATTCCCGGCTGCTCTGCCCCCGGTAGTTCTCGTGCCCGGCCGGTGAGACCATCGTCACCGGGAGCGTCAGGTCGCCGGTCGGAAGGGTGGGCGGGTCCGGGATCGGCTGCGGCCGCGCCTCGGCCGGCTCGGCGAGGCGCAGCAGCGCCCAGTCGTCGGTGATGTGCAGGCGCCGCGCCTCGGGCTCGACGCCGAGTTCCAGGATCTCGGGCACGAAGGCGTAGTTCCGACCTGCTATCTGAAAGTAGCAGTCGGCGACGTTTCGAGTAACCTCCAGTTGTCGATTGCGGAAATTGTGCGCGTTCATCAGCACGAGGGACCGGCTCCCGATCAGCCACGCGGCGGCGGCCTTCTGGGGAATCCCGTCCGGGCGCCGGCACCACAGGACGCCCGCGCCGGGAAAGCGCTCCAGGTCGGCCCCCGTCAGCTCGCGCCGCCCGTCCTGCTGGTAGAGCGCCGCGAGACGGCGTTCCCCGCCGGTCCCGGCCGCCAGGGCCGCAGGCGCCAAGGTCGCGGGTGCCAGGACCGCAGGCGCCAGGGCGAGAGCTGCCCAGCAGGCGGCCAGCGCCGGAGAGCGGGCCGCGCAGCCCGTGACATGACCCATGGCGTCCTCCCGGGACGGGTCGGCGGCCGGCTCCGGGCCCGCACGCCCGCTTATCGTTCCCACCTGTCTGGCCCACCTGTCTGGGATAGCGGCCGGCTCTCGGTCAAGGTCTCCGTGATCTTACCAGATCTCCGGTGTTCTGTTGCCAAATCATCCCGAAAAGAAATGTTTCGTTTTGCAAAGACACGCATTACAAGCCGTGCGAATAATCAAGTGGCGCACAACGATAATAAGTCTTTCATAAGCTCAGCGAATACTGGAAATAGTCCCGTTATCGCGACGCTGGAGGCGGATTTGTCGGTGAAAGTCGTGTCGCCATCGAATCAACACCACGATGACTGCGAGGCCAAACGGCGTGGCAGTCCGGCGAGGAGACGCAGGATGATCAGGCTCCGGAATTCCGTCTCGGCATTGGCGATCATGGCGCTCGCGCCGGTCGCCATGGCGGGCGTGGCGCAGGCCAACGACAAGCTCGTCGAGAAATCGAAGAGCGACGAGAACTGGGTGATGCCCGGTAAGAACTACGACTCCAACAATTACAGCGACCTGACGCAGATCAACAAGAGCAACGTCAAGCAGCTCAAGCCGTCCTGGACGTTCTCCACCGGCCTGCTCAACGGCCACGAGGGCGCGCCGCTCGTCGTCGACGGCGTCATGTACATCCACACCTCGTTCCCCAACAACACCTTCGCTCTCGGCCTCGACGATCCGGGCAAGATCCTCTGGCAGGACAAGCCCAAGCAGAACCCGGCCGCGCGCTCGGTGGCCTGCTGCGATCTCGTGAACCGCGGCCTCGCCTACTGGCCCGGCGACGGCAAGACCCCGGCGCTGATCCTCAAGACCCAGCTCGACGGCAACGTCGCCGCCCTCAACGCCCAGACCGGCGAGACGGTGTGGAAGGTCGAGAACTCCGACATCAAGGTCGGCTCGACCCTCACGATCGCCCCCTACGTGGTGAAGGACAAGGTGATCATCGGCTCCTCGGGCGCCGAGCTCGGCGTGCGCGGCTACCTCACCGCCTACGACGTCAAGACCGGCGCGCAGGTCTGGCGCGCCTACGCCACCGGCCCGGACGAGGACCTGCTGCTCGCCAAGGACTTCAACATCCACAACGCCCATTACGGCCAGAAGGGCCTCGGCACCTCGACCTGGGAGGGCGACGCCTGGAAGATCGGCGGCGGCACCAACTGGGGCTGGTACGCCTACGATCCGGGCACCAACCTGATCTATTTCGGCACCGGCAACCCGGCGCCGTGGAACGAGACCATGCGTCCCGGCGACAACAAGTGGACGATGACGATCTTCGGCCGCGACGCCGACACCGGCGAGGCGAAGTTCGGCTACCAGAAGACCCCGCACGACGAGTGGGACTATGCCGGCGTCAACGTGATGATGCTGTCCGACCAGAAGGACAAGGACGGGAAGATGAGGAAGCTCCTCACCCACCCGGACCGCAACGGCATCGTCTACACCCTCGACCGGACGGACGGCACGCTGGTCTCGGCCAACAAGATCGACGACACCGTCAACGTGTTCAAGTCGGTGGATCTGAAGACCGGCACGCCGGTGCGCGATCCGGAATACGGCACCCGGATGGACCATCTCGCCAAGGACATCTGCCCCTCGGCGATGGGCTACCACAACCAGGGTCACGATTCCTACGACCCGAAGCGGCAAGCCTTCTACATGGGCATCAACCACATCTGCATGGATTGGGAGCCCTTCATGCTGCCCTACCGCGCGGGTCAGTTCTTCGTCGGTGCGACGCTGAACATGTATCCGGGCCCGAAGGGTGACCGGCAGAACTACGAGGGCCTCGGCCAGATCAAGAGCTACAACGCCATCACCGGCAAGTTCAACTGGGAGAAGATGGAGCGCTTCGCGGTCTGGGGTGGCACCACCGCCACCGCCGGCGACCTCGTCCTCTACGGGACGCTGGACGGCTTCATCAAGGCGCGCGACTCCGACAACGGCGACCTCCTCTGGAAGTTCAAGCTGCCGTCAGGCGCCATCGGCTACCCGATCACCTACACCCACAAGGGCACGCAGTACGTCGCCATCTACTACGGCGTCGGCGGCTGGCCGGGCGTGGGCCTGGTGTTCGACCTCGCCGACCCGACCGCCGGTCTCGGCGCGGTGGGCGCCTTCAAGAAGCTCGCCAACTACACCCAGATGGGCGGCGGCGTGATGGTGTTCTCGCTGGACGGCAAGGGCCCGTACGACGACCCGAACGTCGGCGAGTACGCGCAGCACGCCGCCAAGTAAGGGCCCCCAGTAACCGCCGCCTGCATCCCGTCGGCCCCTCGGCCGGCGGGGTTCTGGGATCAGATCCCGACAGGCGGGGCCCTCTGGCGCCCCGCCTGTCCCTCCGGACACGCCATCCGGACACGCCATCAAGAAACGCTTCGACAACAGGGATCAACGTCCATGCCGCGCCCGCGCGCACGCATCCTGGCGGCCCGCTTCGCCGCCGTCCTGACGCTCGCCACCCTGGCCGCCGGGCCGGTGGCGGCCCAGGAATCCGAGGCCCAGGCCATCCAGTCGGATCCCGGCAAGGCCCCGGCCGCCCCGCCGGCCGACCCCGCGACCCTGCGGATCTGCGCCTCCGAGAAGCAGCCGCCCCTCTCGATGAAGGACGGCTCCGGGCTCGAGAACCGCGTCGCGGTCGCCGTCGCCGAGGCGATGGGGAAGAAGCCCGTCTTCGTCTGGCTCGAGAAGCCCGCGATCTACCTCGTCCGCGACGGCCTGGAGAAGCGGACCTGCGACGTGGTCGTCGGCCTCGACAGCGACGACCCGCGGGTGCTGACCACCCGGCCGTACTACCGGAGCGGCTACGTCTTCATCACCCGCGCCGACAAGGATCTCGACGTGAAGTCCTGGTCCGACCCGCGGCTCAAGACCCTCGACCACATGGTGGTGCCGTTCGGCTCCCCCGGCGAGGCGATGCTCAAGGATATCGGCCGCTACGAGGAGGACATGGCCTACCTCTACTCGCTGGTGAACTTCCGCTCGCCGCGCAACCAGTACACCCAGATCGACCCGGCCCGCATCGTCAGCGAGGTCGCCAACGACAAGGCCGATGTCGGCGTCGCCTTCGGCCCGGACGTGGCCCGCTACGTCAAGGATTCCCCGACGCCGCTGCGCATGACGCTGGTCCCGGCCGACACGGTCGGCAGCGACGGCCGCAAGGTCCCGCAGGTCTTCGACCAGTCGATGGGCGTGCGCAAGGACGACGAGGCCCTGCGCAAGGCCCTCGACGCCGGGATCGAGAAGGCCCGGCCCGCCATCGCGGCGATCCTCAAGCAGGACGGTGTGCCGGTCGTCGCCTCGAACTGAGGCTGCCCCACCGAGACCGCCCCACCGAGACCGGCCCGGCGCGTCCGGGCCATCGATCAGGACATCAGGACCCGCTCAACAGATGCACATCGTACGTTCGGCCCGCGTCGCCCTTCTCACCCTCGCCGTGGCGATGCCCGCCGCGGCCCGCGCGCAGCCCCAGTCCGGCCCACAGACCGGCATCGTCTTCCGCAACACAATCACCGGCGAGGCGATGGACACGGCCGAGGGCAAGCCGGGCGGGCGGGACACGCAGGCGGTCAAGACCTTCTTCCAGACCGGGAAGAACCTCTACATCGACGACAAGTCCTGCCTGCGGAACGGCGAGAGCCTGTTCCTGACCTCGTGCTCCGGCTGCCACGGCCATCTCGGCGAGGGCAAGGTCGGGCCCGGCCTCAACGACGATTACTGGACCTACCCGGCGAACACGACCGATGTCGGCCTGTTCGCGACCCTCTGGGGCGGCGCCAACGGCATGATGGGACCGCACAACGAGGATCTCAATCCCGACGAGATGCTGCAGGTCATCGCCTGGATCCGGCATCTCTACACGGGGCCGGTGAAGGATGCCGAGTGGCTCACCGACGAGCAGAAGAAGACTTACAAGCCCTTCAAGGAGGGCGAGACCTTCGCCAAGGACGTGCCCGGCCAGTGCAAGCCGCTGGACTAGACGTTCTCGGCAAGTCGCGCCCCGCGGGAGACGGGGCGAACCAGCGGCCCGACCGGCCGCCCGAAGGAAGAGACGGAGGAATCAACGATGCGCACAGTGATCACGGCGGCGATGCTGATCGCGGGGGCGGCCTTCGCGGTGCCGGCGCTGGCCTACGACGGTCAGACCTGCAAGGCGCCGGGCAATTGCTGGCAGCCGAAGCCCGGCTTCCCCGAGAAGGTCGCCGGGACCAAGTACGATCCCAAGCACGACCCGAAGGAGGTCAGCAAGCAGGCCGAATCCATCAAGCAGATGGAGGAGCGCAACAGGAAGCGGATCGAGAACGCCAAGAAGACCGGCAAGTTCGAGTACGACGTCGCCAAGATTTCTTCGAATTGATCGCGGCCAACTGAACGCGGCCGATTGATCCGGCCGTCCTGGGGCCGGCCCGCGCCGCGGCGCCGGCCCGCAGCGACGCTCGGCACCGCGCCGCACCGACACGCCGCATCGTTACCCGGCGCCGCCGTTCCGGCGCCCCGCTCGACACCGCAGGCCTCGCCTCATGAACACCCTCCGTTCCGGAGACACGATGCTCACCGACTGGCGGGCGGCGGCGGCCCGCTTCGAGGCGGAGGTCGCCAAGGCGGTGGTCGGCCAGGAGCGGGCGATCCGCCTCGTGACGATCGCGATCTTCGCCCGCGGCCACGTGATGCTCGAGGGCGATGTCGGCGTCGGCAAGACCACCCTGCTGCGGGCGGTGGCCCGGGCGCTGGGCGGGGCCTACGAGCGCGTCGAGGGCACGGTCGACATGATGCCGACCGACCTGATCTACCACACCTACCTCGGCCCCGACGGCCGGCCGCGGGTCGATCCCGGCCCGGTCCTGGCCCGGGCCGAGGATCTCTCGGTGTTCTTCTTCAACGAGATCAACCGGGCGCGGCCGCAGGTCCACGCCCTGCTGCTCCGGCTGATGGCCGAGCGCAGCGTCCAGGCCTTCGGCCGCACCTACACGTTCCCGAACCTGCAGGTCTTCGCCGACCGCAACCGCGTCGAGCGCGAGGAGACCTTCGAGCTGCCGGCCGCGGCCCGCGACCGCTTCCTGATGGAGATCGGGCTGGAGGCGCCCCGGGACGCGGCGGTGCGCCGGAGCCTGGTCTTCGATCCGCGCTTCCACGACACCGACGCCCTCGTCGGCGCGGTCGCCGAGGGCGTGCTCGACCACGCCCGGATCGGCGGCATCGCGGCCGCGATCCAGCACGCCGTCCGCGCGGAGCCGTCGATCGAGGCCTACGTGGTGGCCCTCTGGGACGCGCTGGTCCGCCCCGCGGAGGCCGGGATCCGGCTCCCGGGCCTCGACACCGCCACCCTGGTGCAGGGGGGCGCCTCCCCGCGCGGCGTCGCCTTCCTGGTGCGCGCCGCCCGGGTGCGGGCGTGGCTGGAGGGCCGCGAGTGGCTGGTGCCGGAGGACGTGCGGGCGGTCTTCACCGAGGTGATGGCCCACCGCGTCTTCCTCGAGCCCGTCCACGAATTGCAGCGCGGCGCGATCGTGCCCGCCCTGTGCCGGGCCGCGTTCGAGACGGTGCCGGCGCCGTGAGCGACCCGCGCACGGCCGACATCGTCTACCTGCCGCGCTGGCGGCCGCGCGGCAGCCGGGCCGGCCTTCACCGGGGGCGCGACGCCGGCGGCGCCGGCCCGTTCCGCGATCAGGTGCCGTTCCTGCAGCTGCCGGATGCCCGCCGCATCGACCTGCGCGCGACGCTGCGCGACCCGTTCGAGGGCGTGCATGTCCGCCGCTTCGAGGCGCGGACCGCGGTCGAGACCTGGGTCCTGGTCGATCTCTCGGCCTCGATGGGCTTTTCCGGCACGGCCGACCGGGCGCGGCTCACGGGCGATCTCTGCCGGGCGCTGGCCGTTTCGGCGACCCGGATCAGCGACGGGTTCGGCCTGATCGGCTGCGACGAGACCCTGCGCGACGACCTCACCCTGCCCGCCACCCGCCACCGGGGCGCGGCCGTCGCCGCCGCCGAGCGGGTCGCGGGCGCCCCGCGGGCGGGGCGCGGCTGCGCCGGCATGCTCGAGGCCGCGCGGCGGCTCGCCGGGCGGCCGAAGCTCGTCTTCCTCGCCTCCGACTTCCGCTGGCCCGAGGCCCTGATCGCCCGGGTCTTCGCCGCCCTGGCGCCGCACGACACGGTGCCGGTCCTGCTCGCCGACCCGGCCGAGGCGGAGGCGCTCCCGCCCTTCGGCCTGGTCGAGCTCGACGACCTCGAGGGCGGCGGCCGCCGGGTTGTCCTGCTGCGCCCGAGCCTGCGCCGGGCCTGGATCGCCCGGGAGCGGGACCGGATCGCCGCCCTGGAGCGCGCCGCCGCGCCCTGCGCGCGCCGGGTCTTCCGGCTCGCCGGGCGCTTCGACGCCCAGGCGCTCACCCGCCACCTGATGACGACCTGAGCATGGGCGCGCGCGGTCCCGCCCTCCTGCCGGCCGGCCTCTCCGCCAGCCTCTTCGCCAGCCTCCGCGCCGGCGTCCTCGCCGGTGTCCTGGCCGGCATCCTGGCCGCGCCGCTCGCCCTGACGGCCGGCCCGGCCGCCGCGCAGGTGCGCTCCGTCGAGGTGCGCAGCCCGCGGCCCTTCGGGATCTTCCTGGGCGACCTGGTCGAGGCGCAGGTGGAGATCCTGGCCGATCCCGACTTCCGGCTGCAGCGCGCGACCCTGCCCCGGCCCGGTCCGGTGACCTACTGGCTCGACCTGCGCGCCGTTGCGGTCGACGAGGCCCCGGCGGCCGGCGGCCGGCGGGTGCGCTTGCGCCTCACCTACCAGAGCTTCTACGCCGCCCTCGACGCCCGCACCCTGGAGGTGCCGGGCTTCCCCCTGACGCTGGCGAGCGAGGCGGCGACCGGGCGCACCACCGCCGCCGTGCAGGTGCCGGGCTGGAGCCTCGGCGTCTCGCCCCTGCGCGAGGTGCAGCCGCAGCGGCGCGAGGATCCGGCCGAGTACCTGCGCCCGGACGGCCGGAGTGGGCGGGTCGATCCCGGGCCGGACGTCGCGGCGGCGGCGGGTCTCGGCGCCCTCGCGGGCCTCGCCGCGCTGGCGCTGGCGCACGATCGGGCCTGGGGACCGTTCCGGCAGCGGCGGGGCCGGCCCTTCGCGGCGGCTCTGCGCGCGCTCCGGCGGCAGCGGGCGGGGGCCGGGCCCGATCAGGCCTACCGGGCGGCGCTGCTGGCCCTGCACCGTGGCCTCGACCTGACCGACGGGAGGCGGGTGCTCGCCGACGATCTCGGCGCCTTCCTCGCTCGGCACGGGGCCTTCCGGGGCCAGGCGGCGGGGCTCGCGCGCTTCTTCGAGGCCTCGCGCCTCGCCTTCTTCGGCGGCCGGCTGCCGGCCGCGCGCGCGGCCTGGCCCCGCGCCGAGGCCGAGGCGCTCCTGGCGCGGCTCGCGGCGGCGGAGCGGAGCGCGTGAGGCCGTGACCGATCTCCTCGCCCGACTCGGCGCGACCGATCCCTGGGTCCTGTGGCTGCTGCCGCTGGCGCTGCTGCCGCTGGCCCGCTCGACCCTGCGCCGGATCTCCGTGCCGTCCGTCGTCGCCGCCCCGGCCGATCCCCTCTCGGCCTGGCTCGGCCGGGCGCTGACGCTCGCCGGCGTCCTGGCCATCGCCGGCCTGATCGTGGCCCTGGCGGGCCCCTACCGGACGGGCGCGCGGATCGAGCGCCTCGGCATCGGCGCGCAGGTCTCGCTGCTGATCGACCGCTCGGGCAGCATGAACGAGACCTTCGCGGGCCGGCAGCCCTCCGGCGCCGAGGAATCGAAGGCTGCGGCCTCCCGGCGCCTGCTGGCCGATTTCGTCGGCGCCCGGGCGCACGACCTGTTCGCCGTGACGGCCTTCTCCACCGCGCCGATGCTGGTCATGCCGATGACCGACCGCCACGACGCCGTGCGGGCGGCGATCGCCGCCATCGACCGGCCCGGCCTCGACTACACCAATATCGGCCGGGGCCTCGGAATGGCCCTGTCGCAGTTCGGAATCGATGTCGGCGCCTCGCGGGTTCTCCTGCTGGTCTCCGACGGCGCGGCGGTGATCGACCCGCGCATCCAGGACCAGCTGCGCGCCGCGGTCGCGCGGATCCGGCCGAACCTGTACTGGCTGTTCCTGCGCACCCAGGGATCGCCCGGCATCGCCGACCGGCCGGCCGGCGAGGACACGCCCCAGGCCGCGCCGGAGCGCCATCTCGACCTATTCTTCAAGAGCCTCGGCGTGCCCTACCGCGCCTTCGAGGCCGAGGGCGCCGAGGCGGTGGCCGCCGCCATCCGGCAGATCGAGGCCCTGGAGCGGGACCCGATCCCCTACGTCGAGGAGCGCCCACGCCGGGACCTGACCGGGCTCGCCGCCGCGCTCGCCGCCCTGGGCCTCGCGCTGCTGGTCCTGGCCAAGCTCGCGGAGGTGGACCTCGCGGCGGCACCGGCGGATGCGGAGACTGCGACGGAGGCCGCGACCGAGACCGCGGGCGCGGCGGCGCGGAGGGCGGCATGAGCGCCGGCGCCCTCCTCGACGGCCCGGCCCCGCGCCGCACCGCCCGCCCCCGCCTCGGCTTGGCCGCAGCGTGGCGCCGGGTCCGGCCGGCCCTGCTGGTCGCGCTGCCGCTGGTCCTCGCGGCCGCCGCCCTGTGGTTCGCGGTCTCGGGCTGGAGCGCCGCGCGCGACGACGACCGGATCGCCGCCCTGGAGGCGGGCCGCGACCGGCCGGTCGAGCCGGATGCGCGGCCGGCCCTCCTGGCGGCGCGGATCGGATTCCTCGCCGCCCGGGACCGTCTCGGCGAGACCGAGCCCCTCCTCGACGCCCTCGACCGCGCCGGCGCGGTGCGGGAGGCGGCCCGGGCGCGGTACGTCATCGGCAACGCGCGGATGCGGCAGGCCTTCGCGCTGATCGGCCGGGGCGACCTCGACAAGGCCGCGCCCCAGGTGACGCTGGCGCGGCAGGATTACCGCCGCGCCCTCCAGGCCCGGCCAGAGTTCTGGGACGCCAAGTACAACCTCGACGTCGCCTCGCGCCTCGTGCGCGACTACCCGGAATTCGACCGCAAGACCGGGGACGAGCTGCGCGCCGAGCCGAAGAAGATCTGGACCGACATCCCCGGCCAGCCGCGGGGCGGCCCGTGAGCCCGCGGCGCGTCCTTCCCCCCGTCCTGCCCTCGGTCCTGCCCACCCTCGTCGCCCGCAACCTGCGCGACGGGCGGTTCCGCGCCCTGGCGGCGGCCCTCGCGCTGGCGCTGGCGGCCCTGGTCGCGCCGCCGATCCCGGTCACCCGCACCGGCGTGTCGGTGCTGGCGGTGGTCGACATCACCGGCAGCATGGCGGTGCGCGACTATCCTGCCGCCGGCGGGTCGATGAGCCGGCTCGAGACCGTCAAGGCGGCGCTGCGGGCGACGCTGCCCGACCTCCCCTGCGGCTCGCGGGTGGCGCTCGGCCTGTTCACCGACCGGCGGCCGTTCCTGCTGTTCACGCCGGTCGAGGTCTGCGCCGACTTCGCGCCGCTGGACGGCGCCATCGCGGCCCTCGACCCGCGCATGGCCTGGGAGGGGGACAGCCGCATCGCGGCCGGCCTGTTCCGGTCGATCGCCATGGCGGGGGAGATCGACGCCGACCTCCTGTTCCTCACCGACGGCCAGGAGACGCCGCCCCTGCCCGCCTCCGGCGGCCCGACCTTCGACGGCAGGCCCGGCGCGGTGCGCGGGCTGATCGTCGGCGCGGGCGGCTACGGCCTGTCGCCGATCCCGCGCTTCGACGATCGCGGGCGCGAGACGGGTTTCCTCGGCGAGAGCGACGTCCAGCAGGAGAACCGCTCCGGGCCGCCCCCGGCCGACGCGGAATCCCGCGAGGGCTACAACCCGCGCAACGCCCCCTTCGGGGCCCAGGCCGCCCACGGCACCGAGCACCTCTCGTCGGTCCGCGAGCCCTACCTGAAGCGCCTCGCCGCCGAGACCGGCCTCGGCTACGTCCATCTCGACGGCCCGGGCGGTCTCGCCGCCCCTCTGCGCGCTGCGGCGACGCCGCGCCCGCTGCCCGGCCGCCTCGACCCGCGGCCCGCCCTCCTGGCGGCGGCCCTGGCTCTGACGCTCTTGGCCCTCCTGGCGGGGCCCCTCGCCCGCGCCCTTCGCGCGCTCCGCGGGCGCGCGGGCCACTCTGCTCCAACCCCTGCTCCAACCGGAGCGATCAGGACCTGACCATGCGGATGCCCCTCGCCCTCTTTCCGGCCCTCGCCCCGGCCCTCGCCGTCGTCGGCCTCGCCGGCGCGGCGCTGGCCCACGGGCCGACGCCGCAGAAGATCGACCAGTCGATCACCATCCAGGCGCCCCCGGAGGCGGTCTGGAAGGTGGTGGGCGATTTCGGCGGCATCGGGCGCTGGCACCCGGACGTCGCCAAGGCCGAGGCCAGCGGCGGCAACGTCGAGGGCACGACCCGCCGGGTGACCCTCAAGGCCGGCGGCACCCTGGTCGAGGGGCTGGACGAGTGGCTGGCCGACGGCCGGACCTACTCGTACCGGATGTCCGACCCGGACCTGAAGGCGCTCCCCGTCTCCTCCTACTCGGCGACGCTCACCGTGACCCCGGACGGGACCGGCTCCAAAGTGTCGTGGATCGGCCGCTTCTACCGGGGCGACACCGGCAACGAGCCGCCGGAGACTCTCAGCGACGAGGCCGGGCGCACGGCGATGAACCGCTACTTCGCGGACGGGCTCAAGGGCCTGAAGGCGGCCGTCGAGGGCCGGACGACCCATTGAGGCCCCGCATGCGCCACCTGTGGCTGATCGCGACGCTCGCGGTCGCGGTCGCGGCCGGGACCGGCGCTGGGACCAGTGTCGCGTCCGCGGCCGGCGACCCGGTCTGGGTCGTCAGCCAGCAGGGGGCCGAGCTGGCGCGGATCGAGGCCGGGAAAGTGGCCGGGCGGATCCCGCTCGGACCGGCGCCGGTGGCGGCGGCGACCGACCGGGCCGGCCGCCTCTATCTGACCCACCCGGACGGGCGCGCCGTCACCGTCGTCGCGCCCGGCGAGCCGCCCCGCCGCCTGCCCGTCCCCGGCCAGGCCTTCGGCCTCGCGGCGAGCCCGGACGGGGCGCACCTGTACGTCGGCGACTGGTCGGGCGACCGCGTCCTGCGGATCTCCGCGGCGACCGGCGCCGTCGAGGGCGCCGCCGCGGTGGGCCGCGACCCGGCCCACCTCGTCCTCGACCGGCGCGGGCGGCTCTACGTCGCCGACCGCGAGAGCCGTCAGGTCAGCGTGATCGACACCGGGACGATGGCCCGCGTGGCCGTGGTCCCGACCGGCGAGGCGCCCTTCGCCCTGGCGCTCGCGCCGGACGAGGCGAGCCTCTACGTCGCCAACGTGCGCAGCGGCGACCTCACGGTGATCGACACGGCGACGCTGCGGGCCCGCGCCACGGTTCCGGCCGGCCGGATGCCCTACGGCGTGGCGGTCACCGGGGACGGCAGCCGCATCCTGGTCACCAACCAGCACGCCGCCGCCGTGACGGTGATCGACGCGGCCCGGCTCGAGATCGTCGCCACCGTGGCGGTGGGCCCCTATCCCGAGGGTATCGCGGTGGTCGGTCCGCTTGCCTACGTGGCGAACTGGTTCTCGGACGACGTCTCGGTGATCGATCTCGCCACCTGGCGCGAGACGGCGCGCATCAAGGTGGCGGAGGGGCCGCGCACGGTCCTGGCGGGGGCGCCCGCGCGATGAGACGGGCTGGCCGCATCGGGATCGCGTCCGGGCTGGTCCTGCTGGCCCTCGGCGCCTGCGACCGCGGGGCGGACGAGCGCGCCGACGCGCGCGCCGACGAGGCCGGCGCGGTGGTGGCCACCACCGCCGAGGGCACCCTGCCGGCCTGGCTCGCGCCGACCGACGGGACCGACCCGGCCCGCTGGCTCGCGGGACGGGAGGCCGGCAAGGCCCTGCCGGCCGACGATCCCCGCGTGCGCGCGATGGCGACGGCGCTGGCCGGAGCCCGCGACGGCTTCATCGAGGACCCGCGCATGATCGCCAACCGCACCGTCCAGCTCGGCCAGATGCTGGCCGAGGCCGGCATCGGCGAGGGCTACGGCGCGATCCTCGACGGTCTCGGCGGCATCGCGGCGGAGCGCGGCCGCCGCAAGAGCCTCTACGGCGAGATGTGCCAGCACTACTACAACGCCCGGATGCAGGGGGCCGACCACGCGGCCGCGCTGGCGCGCCTCGCCGGCCCGCACCCGGTCGGCGAGGGGACGCCGTGAGCGCCGCCCGGGCCTCGGCCGACCGTCCGGCGGGGCGGGACGGCCCGCGGGTTCTCGACGCGGTGCTGATCGTCGACGACCACCCGGTCGTGCGGCGCGGCTTCCGCCATCTCGCCGAGGATGCCGGCGTCCGGGCGGTCCACGAGGCCGCGGACGTGGTGTCGGGCTACCGCACCTTCCACCGCCACCGGCCCGGGCTGGTGGTGACCGACCTGGGCTTCCGCGACCAGGGGCTGTCGGGCCTGTCGCTGATCCGCCGGGTGCGGGCCCTCGAGCCGGCGACCCGGATCCTCGCCTTCAGCATGCACGACGATCCGGTGATCGTCGCCCGGGCCATCGAGGGCGGGGCGCACGGCTTCGTCCTGAAGGACACGGCGGTGACGCGCTTCCACGAGGCGCTGGCGACCGTGTCGGCCGGGCACAGCTACCTGCCGCACGAGGTCGCGACCAAGATCGCGATGCTGAATGCCGGGCTCCTGGAATCGCCCCTGGCACGCCTGACCGCGCGGGAGGTTCAGGTGCTGTCGCTGCTGGGAGCGGGCAAGTCCAACGAGGCCATCGCCGACAGCCTGTCGATGAGCCACCGGAGCGTGTCGGCCGTCGTCTCGGGCATGAAGCAGAAGCTCGGCGCCGGCAGCCTCGCCGACCTCCTGCACATCGCCCTGTCGCGGGACGGGCGCCCGGTGTGAGGACGACCGCCGTCAGCGGGCCGGGGCTACCGCGGCACGATCAGGCCGGGAACGATCGATCCCTGCGGCCCGAACGTCGCCTCGGCCTTCCGGCAATTGGCCGCGACGTCCTTCTGGTAGGCCGCGATGTAGCGGGTCGCGGTCAGGTGCAGGTCGCCGGTCTCCAGGCTCGCGGCATCGACGCCCAGGGCCTCGACGGTCTGCTTGAGGCGCGCGGGATCGCTGCGCAGGCCGGGACATTCGAGGTTCACGAAACCGGCGAGCCCCGCGAGCTTCGCGGCCTGATTGCGCCGCGGATCGGCGGACGCCGGGTCCTGCGCCTGCATCGGGGACTGTCCCTGGGGCTGGATCGGAGGCTGCGGGATGGGCTGCGCGGGGGGCTGCGCCTGAGCGTGGGCCTGGACCGTCAGAAGACCCAGGAGGCCGGCCGAGATCGGGCCGGAAAGACGGATCGCGCGCATCGCTTCTCCCATCCAGTCGCAGGAGCAGCGCGTCCGTCGACCGTCACCGCTGCGAAGAGTCGCGCAGTTCTATGCCGCTGGATCGGAGATTTACAATGCAGACCAAGCTTATAATCGTCTTAGTGACTCTGGCCTGCGCGACTCTGCCGGCGAAGGCCGCCCGCCTGACCGTGGACGACAAGGCCTCGCTGTGGCCGCGGGCGAGCGCGACCGACAAGATCGATTTCTCGACCCGGATGGGCCGGGCCTTCCACACGCTGTCGCCCAAGCTGGACGCGGCGTACTTCATGCGCTGTCTGGAGGAGACCGCCAATATTGGGGACACCAAGGACCTGCGGCTCGAGGAGATGGTGCGGACCTGCATCTCCCTGGTCCGGGACGAGGCCGAGTGAGCGGCCGGCCCGGCCTCACGGAGGGCCTCGCGCGCGGCCTCACGCCAGATGGGCGACGATGTTGACCAGGCGGTCGAACGGGTCGCGGACGTAGAACCGCTCCACGCCCCAGGGCTCACGGGCCGGGCCGTACAGCACGGGCAGGCCGGCCCGCCTCACGCGGGCGAGGACCTCCGCCAGGTCGTCGACCTCGACCGAGATGTCGGGAACCGGCGTGCCCGAGCCGCCCGCGCTGGCCACGCTGATCTGCGGCGTCGCCGACATCCCGGGGGCCGCGAAGGTCAGGATCCAGCCATGATCCATGACCACCTCCAGGCCGAGCACCTCCGCGTAGAAGGACCGCGCCGCCTCGACCTGCGTGGTCCGGATGTTGGTGACGATCCGCCTCACGGCCATGGCCCGCTCCCCGCTGCGCGCCGCCTATCAGAGGGCTCCGCGGGCGGCCCGGCAAGGCCCGGCACGGCGCCTCGGGAATCCGGGTCCCGGCCTCGTCCCGGCTAACCGCCCGGAAGTGCACGCAGCGATTGAAAGCGGGCCTCCGGAAAGAATCCGGAAAGCTCCCCGATGGTACCGTCCGCGCCGGTGGGACCTCGCACCGTCCAGCAGAATGTTCGCCCAGGCGGACGATTGGGATCCCCGGGTATGAACAGTGGGACGGTCGCGCTGCGGGAGAAGGCGAAGCTCCTCGACACCGTTCTCGACACGATGGATCAGGGGCTGATGATGATCGACGCCGCCGGCGTCGTTCAGGTCTGTAATGCCCGCGCCCTCGCGCTGCTCGACCTGCCGCCGGACCTGATGCGGTCCCGCCCGACCTTCGAGGCGGTGCGGCAATACCAGATCGCGCGCGGCGAGTTCGGGAAAGCGAGCGAGACCCTGCAGCGCTGGGTGGCCGCGGGCGGCCTGGAGTGCCGCGCCCACACCTACGAGCGCGAGCGCCCCGACGGCACCGTGCTGGAGATCCGCACCGTGCCGCTGCCCGACGGCGGTGCGGTGCGGACCTTCACGGACATCACCGCGCGCAAGCGGGCCGAGGAGACGCTGCAGGTCAGCGAGACCCGCCTCGCCCTGGCGCAGGATGCGGGCAGCGACGGGCTCTGGGACTGCGACCTCACGACCGGGGAGGCTTGGTCCTCCGACCGCTGGTGGGGGGTCCTGGGCTACGAGCCCGGCGAACTGGCGAGCCACGCGCGGACGTGGCGGGCCCTGCTCCACCCGGAGGATGCGGGCGCGGCCGAGCGGGCGCTGATCGAGCACCTGAGCGGGCGGGCGCCGACCTACATGTCCGAGCATCGCATGCGCCGCAAGGACGGCTCCTGGGCCTGGATGATGACGCGCGGCAAGGTGGTGGCGCGCGCCGCCGACGGCCGCGCGGTGCGCTTCATCGGCACCCAGATCGACATCAGCGCCCGCAAGGCCGCCGAGGGGCAGGTCGCCCACATGGCGCGCCACGACGGCCTCACCGACCTGCCCAACCGCGCCCTGTTCTACGAGCGGCTCGAGATCCGGCTCGCCGACCTGCATCTGAACGGCGGCACCTGCGCGGTGCTGTGCCTCGACCTCGACCGCTTCAAGGCCGTCAACGACAGCCTCGGCCACGCGGCCGGGGACTTCCTGCTCCGGGCGGTGGCCCATCGCATCCGCGCGGTGCTGCGGGCCGACGACATGGTGGCGCGCTTCAGCGGCGACGAGTTCGCCGTGCTGGTGGCCGATGCGGACGACCCTGCCCGCGCGGAGGCCCTGGCGGCGCGCCTGATCGCGACCGTCCAGGCGCCGATCCCGTTCGGCAAGCGGCGGCTGAAGGTGGGCCTGAGCGTCGGCATCGCCCGGGCACCCGGCCACGGCTTCGACAGCGAGACGCTGGTCCGCCGCGCCGACCTCGCCCTGTACCGGGCGAAGACCGAGGGGCGGAACACCCACCGGGTGTTCGAGCCCGCGATGGACGCGGCCGAGGCGGCCCGGCGCGATCTGGAGCGCGACCTGCGCCAGGCGATCGAGGGCGACGAGCTCATCCTGCACTATCAACCGCAGGTGAGCACCGCCACCGGCCGGCTTCTCGGGTTCGAGGCGCTCGTGCGCTGGGAGCATCCGACCCGCGGCCTCGTGCCGCCGAACGCCTTCATCCCGCTGGCGGAGGAGAGCGGGCTGATCCTGCCGCTCGGCGAGTGGGTGCTCCGGGCCGCCTGCCGCGAGGCGGCCCGCTGGGCGCACCCGCTGAAGGTGGCGGTGAACCTGTCGCCGCGCCAGTTCCAGCAGGCGGATCTGCCCGAGCGCGTGCTGGCCATCCTGACCGAGACGGGCCTCGCGCCGACGCGGCTCGAACTCGAGATCACCGAGACCCTGATCATCAACGACATGGCGCGGGCGCTCGGCATCCTGCGCCGGCTGAAGGCCTTCGGCGTGTCCATCGCGATGGACGATTTCGGCACCGGCTACTCGTCCCTCGCGACGCTGCAGGCCTTCCCCTTCGACAAGATCAAGATCGACCGGTCCTTCGTGGGCCATGTCGAGGTCAGCCCGCAGGCGGCGGTGATCGTGCGGGCGGTTCTGGGGCTCGGCCGCAGCCTCGGGATGAGCGTCGTGGCGGAGGGCGTCGAGACGGAGGCGCAGATGCGCTTCCTGGCCGCGGAGGCCTGCGACGAGGTCCAGGGCTACCTGATCAGCAGTCCGCAGCCGATCGAGCGGTTCGCCGCGCAGATCGACGCGTCCGAAACGTTCGTGCCGCCCGGCCGCCCCGACTCGGCCGTCGCCTGAGGCGCGCCGCGACGCCCCGGCGACGGCCCGGACGACCGAACGCCCGTCGCGGTACCGGTGCGGAGCGCCGAGCGGCGGCCCTGCCGCCAGCCTCTGTGGCACGGCCGCGACACCCGCCGACGACCGCCTGTGGATGACGCGACCTGCCCCCGATCCGTCAAGGTTCGGATGCCAGCGTGACCGCGCACCTCCGATCCGGCTCCCTCAGCTCCGCCATCCCATGTTCGCCCAGCCCCACGCCCTCATCCTCCGCCATCGCGAGCGCGTCGCCGTGCTCATATCCTCCGCGCTGTTCCTGGCGGGCGCCCTGCCGCTCTTCTGGGCGATCGGCTGAGGCTCGATCCCGGGCCGGCCGCATCGTCGGCTGGTCGTCGAGCTTCCGCGCCGCCGCGCTCGCGAGGACGGCGGGCCGGATTCCGGCCGCCTGAACGGCGAAGGGGCCGCCTCCTGTGGGAAGCGGCCCCTTCGCGTGTCGGGTCGGGTGCGACGGTCGGGATGCGAGCGTCGCACCCGACCGTCGCTGGTCGGTCTCAGTAGGAGCCGAACTTGTAGTTCAGGCCGGCGCGGACGACGGCGAACTCGTCGGAGCGGCGGCCGATGCCGCTGTAGACGACCGGGAAGTTGTTG
>NZ_LMPY01000029.1:0-40028 GCF_001424445.1 Methylobacterium sp. Leaf361
ATCAGCCCCTTGGCGTGGAGACGGCCAAGCACCTCCCAGTCAAAGCCCTTCCAGGCCCGACGCTCGTCGTGGAGCGTCAGCCACAGAAGGGCGAGTACCGCCTCGTCGATGCGCTCCTCGTCGACCGCCATCCGCGCAGTTTAGCACGCCGCGCTCAGACCGGGCGTGGTGCCAGCCGATCGGTTACGGATTACGGGAATATATTTTCAAATATTCGCTGTCGATCGGCTCCTCCGTATCGATCTGCTCGGATCGACGGCGGCATCCCGCGCGTCGTGCCATCGACCAGACGGTGCCCGGCAATCATCGTCGGGACCCAGGCGCCCTGTTTTCCAATGCAGCTTATGATTGTATTGTGCGGCGCGGCCACTTCAGTGTGTGGCGCGAATGGGCAGGTGATCCGTGGCCATTGATCCGAGGAATCTCGCCCAGACGGCGACACTCACCTACAGCCAGGACTTCGACACGCTGCCGCTCTGGGACGGCACTTCGGGTCTCGACACGTCCGGCGGCCCGCAGTGGAGCATCCACGTCACGTCGACCGGGACGCGGCCCTTCAATCAGGAGCAGCAATGGTATGTCCGCGCCGATCAACCCGACGGCAGCGCGCTCCCGAACCCGTTCCGCGTCCACGACGGCATCCTCACCATCACAGCCGCGCCGTCGGATCCGTCTCTGATCCAGGACCTGGGGGATCAGCCCTACACGTCGGGAATGGTCAATACCTTCCACAGTTTCAGCCAGACCTACGGCTATTTCGAGATGCGGGCCGAACTGCCCGCCGGTCAGGGCTTCTGGCCGGCGTTCTGGCTGCTCCCGGCGGACGGTTCCTGGCCGCCCGAGATCGACGTGATGGAGATGCTCGGGCACGATCCCGGCACGCTCTACACCACGGTGCACAGCCTGGCGCCCGGCCAGACACCCGGCAACCACACGATGAGCCAGGGGATCTCCGCAGTCGCCGACATGAGCGGCGGCTACCACACCTACGGCGTTGACTGGCAACCGGACACGCTGACCTTCTACTTCGACGGACAGGAGATCTATCGTACGCCGACGCCGGCCGGTCTGGACAAGCCCATGTACATGATCGCGAATCTCGCCGTCGGCGGCTCTTGGCCGGGCGACGCCGACGCGTCGACGCCATTTCCCGCGCAGATGAATATTGACTACATGCGGGCTTATCAGGCCAATCCGGACGCCGCGGCGCTTGAGCCGGTTTTTCACTTCTACGACGCCGCCTCAGGACGGCATTTCTACACGGCAAGCGCCGCAGAACGCGCGCAGCTTGAGAGCACCCCGTCGGGCTACGCCTATCAGGGCGTCGGCTGGGCCGCGCCAGTGTCGTCGTCTGCCACGGCTGACGTCTTTCGATTCACCAACCCGACGACCGGCGACCACTTCTACACGACCAGCACCGCGGAGCGCGACGGGCTTCTCTCGGACGGTTCCGGCTACAACTATGACGGTGTTGCGTTCGACGCCTACGCGAGCTCGACCGCCGCGGGATCGCATGCGTTGACCGTCGAGCGGTTCGTCAACACCGAGAGCGGACGGCACTACTACGCTTCCAGCGCCGATGAGATCAGCTACATCGAGCAAGGTCACGCCGGAAGCGGCTGGATTGATGAGGGTCATGCCTTCACGTTGCATGCTCCGACTGCGAACATGTTCGGCATGTAACGGTCTTTCCGGAAGACCTGCTCCGAGGCAGCCAGTCCCACTTCTCGTCTCGACCGGGCCGCTTCCCGCCCGTCGGCACGGGCGGTTCGGTCCCTCGACTGCTCCACCAGGGTCGCGTTCTCGGCGCCTGTCCGCCCACCCTGAGGCTCGCAGGCCGCGGTGCGGCGACAGGGCCGCGATCAGAAGCTGTACCCGACGCGCAACCGCATCTGATGGCGGTCGAAGCTCGACAGGTCGAGCGGGCCGGGCTCGCCCGTGGCCTGGCCGGCGACCTGGAAGCTCCAGGTGAATGAGGCCCAGGCCTGTGGTGACAGGGTCATGTAGGCGGTCGGTCCGAGATACACGGCCTCGCCCGCGAACCGGTCGAGCGCCAAGCCGTCGTAGGTCCGGGCATAGCGTGCCTCGCCGCCGAGGAAGAGGCCGGGCCGGACGCAGTAGGCCAGCGCCCCCGCCACCTCGATCCCCGATCCGCGCACGGGCGCGTCCATCACGGTCAGCCGCGTCGTCGAGAGCGCGAAGCCGACATTGACGGCGGCGATCAGCTTGCCGGGGATGATCTCGCGGTCCGCCAGCAGGCCGATCTCGGTGCCGAAGCTGCGCGCCGGCACGCCCGTCCCGCCGTCGACGGTTCCGTAGCCCGGCACGATGTTGAGGGTCAGGCCGAAGGGGGCCGTCCGGCGATCCATCAGGCGCACCCGGGTCTCGAGGAAGCCGCCGTTGAAGCCGCCCGTGGTCCGGGCCGGGGTTCCCGGCGCGCCAATGTCGTAGGCGTTGAAGGTGACGCCCGGGGCCAGGCGGAAATCGTTGGTCAGCGGCACCTTCAGGGCCAGGGAACTGTCCACGGTCAGGAAGCGGGCGACGCGCCGGCCGAGGCGCCCGCTCGTCTCCCATTCCAACTCCGCCTCCCCGGGAACGCCGAGGTCGCTCCCCTCGGTGAAGCCGAACAGATGCTCGCTGTCGAGGTCGCCCGGCGTCAGGTTCTCGGCGGCGGTGGGCAGGGACTGGGCCAGTGCCGGCCCGAGCGCTGCGGCCACCCAGAGCGCCGCGGCCAACCCGAGCGCCGCGGCGAGGCCGCACAGGACCGATCCTGGAGCCGAGAGGCGACGCGGAGCGCCGGTGTGCGTCATAGCCCTGACCCATCATTATAGCTAATGCTATATCTAATAGGGTGGGCGATGTAAGGCCGTCAACGGTCGAGCATGCCGGACGCGTGGTCTCCGGAAGTCCGGTCGCGGATCCGGCGCCGCGCGTCGGAGGGAACGGCGTCGCGCGGTGACGGAGGCGCGGGGCGTGAACCGCTGGGCGCGGAGCGGAACCGCGCCGCGTCCGCGCTCCGGCTCACGCCGGTCCGGTCTCGGGGGTTGTCCCGGCCGGGGGCGGGGACGCGACGGGCCCGGGCTGCCCCCGGCGCGCGCGGCGCTCCTCGATCCGCTGCAGGATCACGTAGAAGGACGGCACGAACAGGACCGCCAGGCAGGTCGAGGCGAGCATGCCGCTGAACACCGTGATGCCGATCGACTTGCGCGCCGCGGCACCGGCCCCGGAGGCGGTGACGAGGGGCAGCACGCCGAGGATGAAGGCGAACGAGGTCATCAGGATCGGGCGGAAGCGCAGCCGCGCCGCCTCCACGGCGGCGGCCGCGATGTCGAGTCCGGCCTGCCGCTTCTCGCGGGCGACCTCGACGATCAGGATGGCGTTCTTGCTCGCCAGCGCGATCAGCAGGATCAGGCCGATCTGCGTGTAGAGGTTGTTGGCGACGCCGAGCAGCAGCAGCGCCCCGACCGTGCCCAGCAGCGCCAGCGGCACGCCGAGCAGGACCGCCAGCGGCAGGATCCAGCTCTCGTACTGGCCGGCCAGGACCAGGTAGACGAGGAGGATGGCGAGGGCGAACACGAGGTAGATCTGCGCGCCGACCGCCTTCTCCTGGTACGACATCGCCGTCCAGTCGTAGCCCGTGCCCGGCGGCAGCACCTTGGCGGCGATCTGCTGCATCAGGTCCAGCGCCTGCCCGGAGCTGAAGCCCGGCGCCGCCCCGCCCACGATCGTCGCCGTCGGGTAGAGGTTGTACAGGCTGATCAGGGACGGCCCCTGCACGGACTTGATCTCCACGACGGTGCCGAGCGGCACCATCACGCCGTTGCCGGCGCGCACCTTCAGGTTCTCGACGTCCTCGGGGCGGAGCCGGTAATCGGGCGCGGCCTGCACGTAGACCTGGAAGGTCCGGCCGAACTTGTTGAACTGCGTGACGTAGGACGACCCGACGTAGCTCGAGAGGGTCGAGAAGACCTGCCCGACCGTCACGCCGAGGGCCTCGGCCTTGACCCGGTCCACCGCGATCGCGATCTGCGGCACGCCGGCCCGGAACGAGGTGTTGAGCTTCCGCAGCCCGGATTGCGAGTTCCCGTCGGCGACGACCGTCCGGGCGAGGCTCTCCAGCAGGGGGTAGTCGAAGTCGCCGTTGCGCAGCTCGATCTGCATGGTGAAGCCGCTGGCGTTGCCGATGCCCTGGATCGGCGGCGGGATCAGCACGAAGGTGTCGGCGTCCTCGACGCCCGCCAGCATCGTGTTGAAGCGCTCGTAGAGGCTGCGCAGATCCTGGCCCTTCTCCTTGGCCCGGACATCCCAGTTCTTGAGAACCACGTAGGCGACGCCGGCATTGGGCAGGCTGGCGCTGGAATCGAGGACCGAGATCCCGCTGATCGAGAGGACGTTGTCGACGCCGGGCGTCGCCTTCGCCTGGGCGCTGATCCGCTGCATCACCGCGTCGGTGCGCTCCTTCGAGGCCCCGTCCGGCAGCTGCGCCCCGATGAGGACGTAGCCCTGATCTTCGGTGGGCAGGAAGGCGGTCGGCAGGCGGGTCAGCCCCCATCCGGCGAGCCCGATCAGCAGGAGCGCCACGGCGACCATGAGGCCGCTGCGCCGGACCATGGTGGCGATCAGCCGGGCGTACCAGCCCTCGAGGACCCCGTAGACGCGGTTGAAGCCGCGGTAGAACACGTTCCGCTTCTCCGGCGGCACCGGCTTGCGCAGCCACAGGGCGCACTGGGTCGGCTTCAGGGTGGCGGCATTGATCGCACTGATCAGCGCGGTGGCGGCGATCACCAGGGCGAACTGCTTGTAGAGCTGCCCGGTCAGGCCGGGCAGGAACGCGGCCGGCACGAACACCGACATGAGCACCAGGGTGATGCCGATGATCGGGCCGAACAGCTCCTCCATCGCCTTCTCGGCCGCCGCCCGGGGCGAGAGGCCCTCGTCGATGTGGTGGGAGACCCCCTCGACGATCACGATGGCGTCGTCCACCACGATGCCGATGGCCAGCACGATCGCGAACAGCGTCGAGAGGTTCACGCTGAAGCCCATCGCTGCCATGGCGGCGAAGGCGCCGATGATCGTCACCGGCACCGTCGTCGCCGGCACCAGCATGGCGCGCCAGTCTTGGACGAAGACCAGGATGACGATCAGGACCAGGACGGCCGCCTCGAACAGCGTCATGTAGACCTCGTGGATCGAGGCCTGCACGAACTCCGTCGTGTCGAACGGGATGGCGTAGACGAGGCCCGACGGGAAGGTCTTCGCGAGCTCGGCCATCCGGGTGCGGACCGCGTTCGCCACCGTCAGCGCGTTCGCCTCGGGCAGCTGGTAGATGCCGATGCCGGCGGCGGGCTGCCCGTTCAGCGTGAACGACTGGCTGTAGGTTTGCGCGCCGAGCTCGACGCGGCCGACGTCGCGCAGGCGGGTGATGCGGCCGCCGTCCTGCGCGTCCGCCTTGACGACGATGTTCTCGAAATCCGGGGCGTTGTTGAGCCGCCCGTTGACGTTGAGCGTGTACTGGAAGTCCTGGCCTGCCGGGACCGGCGGCATCCCCACGGCGCCCGCGGTGACCTCCTGGCTCTGCTGCTGCACGATGTTGATGATGGCGTCGGGGGTGAGGCCCCGGGCCTGCACCAGGTCGGGATCCAGCCAGATCCGCATCGCGTACTGGCCGGCGCCGAAGACCGTGACGTTGCCGACGCCGGGCAGCCGGGCCAGCTCGTTCTGCACGTTGATGACGCCGTAATTCGACAGGAACAGGCTGTCGAACTTCCCGTCGGTGGCCGACAGTGTCACGAACTGCAGGACCGCGGTGGATTTCTTCTGGGTCGTGACGCCCTGGACTTGGACCGCCTGCGGCAGCGACGACATCGCGATCGCGACGCGGTTCTGCACCAGCACCTGGGCCTGATCGCCGTCCGTCCCGATCGCGAAGGTGACCGTGAGCGTGTAGGTGCCGTCGCTCGCGCTGGTCGACTGCATGTAGAGCATGCCCTCGACGCCGTTGACCTGCTGCTCGATCGGGAGCGCCACCGTGTCGACCACCGTGCGGGCGCTCGCACCCGGGTAGCGGGTGGTGACCTGGACCGTCGGCGGCACGACGTTGGGATACTGCGACACCGGCAGGTTGAAGAGCGACACCGCGCCGATCAGCACCATGACCAGGGCCAGCACGTTGGCCAGGACCGGCCGCTCGATGAAAAAGCGCGAGATCATGCCGTTGGCCCTCGATGCCGGCGTCTCAGGGGCGGCCCGCCGCGAGGGCGGGACGCGGGGTGGCGGAGATCACTGTCCGATCGTCGGGCGTGTCGGTTTCGTCGGCAGCGCCGGGACTTCCGGACGACGGCTCACCGCGGGAGTGGCGCCGGGTCGGGCAAGGCTTCGGCCACCGCCACCTTCTGGGGCGCGACCTTCGCCCCGGGGATTGCCCGCTGGATGCCGTCCGTGACGACCCAGTCGCCGGGTGCGAGCCCGGTCTCGATCACCCGGTAGCGCCCGTCCCGGGGCCCGAGCGTCACCACCCGCTGCGAGACCGTGTCGTCGGCGCCGACCGTGAGCACGTAGCTGCCCTGCTGGTTCGTCCCGATGGCGTCGTCGCGCACCAGCAGGGCCTTGTCCTGGCGCCCGACCGGGACCCGGACCCGAACGAACAGGCCCGGGAGGAGCGCGTGGTCGCCGTTCTCGATGAGCGCCCGCGCCATCAGCGTTCCGGTGGACGGGTCGACCTGCGGCGCGAGGTAGTCGAGCTTGCCGGCATGCGGATAGCCGGTCTCGGTCTGCAGGCCGATCTCCACCGGGATCCTGGATAGGTCGCCCAGCGTCCGGTGCGTGGCGAGCAGGTGCGCCTTGACCAGCAGCACCTGCTGCTCGCTGATGTTGAAGTAGGCGTAGAGCGGATCGATGCGCACGAGCTGCGCCAGCTTGGTCGGTCCGCTGATGCCGACGAGCGCCCCGACATCCGCGAGGTGGTTGGTGACCACGCCGTCGAACGGTGCGGAGACCTGCGTGTAGCCGAGATTGATGGCGGCGATGTCGAGGTTGGCCTGCGCCTCCATGACGGCGGCGCTGGCTTGGTCCTGCTTGGTCTTCGCGTCCTCGACGCGCGCCTGCGAGGCGAATTCCTGCCGGCCCAGCGTGGACTGGCGCTGATACTCGGACTGGGCATTCGCCAGGGCGGCCTGCTGCGCCGCCAGGGCGCCCTGCGCCTGCTTGAGCTGCGCCTCGTAGGTGTTGCGCTGGATCGAGAAGAGCGGCGTGCCCTTCTTCACGACGGCGCCGTCCTTGTAGGTGATCGCCTCCAGGAAGCCCTGGACCCGTGCCTCGAGCTCGACGGCCGCGAACGCCTTGGTGTTGCCGGTGAGTTCGAAGTAGCGCGTGACCGTGCGCACGAGCGGTTGCGCGACCGAGACCGTCGGCGGCGGTGGGGGAACGTACTGGTTCGCATCGCGGCAACCGGCGGCGAGGCCCGCGATGGCCGCCAAGGCGAGGAGACGGAGGGATCCGGGAAGCTGCAGCACGATCGGCACGGTCGACCCTCAACCTGAGAGCGTTACGGACGGTCTTCGGTCTCGGTCCTGACGTGGCTACTGATCGTCCTCGGCCTTGGCTTCCCGGGCGAGGGTCAGGCACTCCAGCAGATCGACGTAGCTGGGCAGGCCGTCGAGCTGGGCCTCCGCCGCGCAGCGCGTCCGATCGACCGCCGGGAAGCTGGACCACTTCTTCGCCACCTCGGCACGGGCCGACCCCTCGTCCTGGAGGCAGAGCTTCTGCCGAACGGGATCGAGGGTCATCGCCGTCGTCGCCGCCCGACAGCTGCCGTGAACGTCGAAGACCGGCATCTTGTCCGAGACCGGCGTCGTCAACGCCAGATCCAACAGCAAGGCGGGGACAGCAAACATCATGATCGGCACACCCGCGCGTCGCGTCGACCGGACGGTCCGGTCGATCCTTGTTCTGGCGGCCCCGCACGGTTGCCGTGCCCTGCAGCAATACAGGTTCGATATTCAAGACCGGCCCGATTCGGTCGCCTATCCTGTATCGATAGCATATGTCGCGGTTAAGTTGTTGCAACAAAAATCGTTATCAACCACGGCGCACTACCTAAAGCGGTGGCGTCCGGCAGAGCGGCCGTATGATTTCTGTGATGTCTGCCAAGTGAGTAAGATAGAATGAAAAATTGGAACGTTTGCTAAAATAATGAGAGCTTTCCCGCGTAATAGGTCGATTGGGCGAGTACGCAGGGCAACTGTACGATCGCTCGGGCCGCGGGCGCCGGCGCCAGCCTGGCGCTGTCCGTCGCGCCCGGCGCGGCCAGTGGCTCCGGCTCCGGGATAGGCCGAGGCGCTGACGGTGTCCGTCATGCCGGCCGGCGAGACCGTTTCGATCGGTGCGCCGGGTCCCGGCCACGGCGCGGCCGGGACCCGATCCGCCTACTTGTCGAGGGCGTTCTCGACGGCGTCCTTGGCCTTGCCGCGCTCCTGCTGGGCCTGGCCCCGGAGCTTCTGGTCGCGCCCCTCGGCCTTCAGCGCCTCGTCGTCCGTCAGGTTGCCGACGCCGCGCTTGGCGCCGCCGACCGCCTCGTTGGCGAGGCCCTTGAGCCGGTCGACCGCGCCCGCCGTCGTCGGCGTGTCGTCGGCCAGCGCCGGGCCTGCGAGGGCGAGGCCGAGGAGGGCGCCACGAAGCGCCGTCTTGCGGGTGCTGCTCATCCGGTTCTCCCGAGAGATTCGAGGGAGCGCGGTCTGACCGACCGTCCGCGCCGGCGCAATGACGCACACGTACCGGATCGCCGGACCGGCAACCGGTACGGCACCGGTCCGCCGGTTCGGGCGTGTCCCGTGACGCGGACGGTCCTGCGCGGCCGAGATCCCGGCGCGGGGCCGGTCAGGCGGCGGTCCGGAACGCCGCGCGCCCGTTGCGGAGGATCGAGATCAGCGCTCCGGCGAGGCCGGCCAGGATCACCCCGTCGATCGCCAGGAGGGTGATCGCCCGGTTCCACAGCCGGTCGAGGCCGAGATCGGTGGTGACGGATTCGGGATGCGCCGGGTCGGCCATCACCCCGATCGTCCAGTCGCCCGCGTGCAGGCCGGTGAACACGTAGTTCACCCGGCGGGTCACACTGCCCGCGGGCGTCCGCAGCGAGAGCGTCGCGTCGCAGATGTGGAAGACGAGCTTGGTGCTGCACTTGCCGTCGCTCACGCGGGCGTTCGGAACGGGCTGGGCAGCCTCGCGGACCTGCCAGTCCGAGATCAGCACGGGCGCCGTGTAGATGGCGCTGGCTGCCAGGAGGCCGCCGAACAGCACGAAGCCGAACAGCACGCCCAGGATGACGGTCCAGCTCGTGCGGTCGGGCGGCAGGCGCAGGGTCTCGGCGGTCTCGGGCTTCGCGGGCGATCCCATATGATCCTCAAGCAGTCTGAGCTTCGGGAGAGGAGGTGTGGGCGGCGACGGTCGCGCTCGCGGCGCGCTCGGCCAGGGCGCGGCGGGCTTGGTGCGCGGCCTGGTAGCGGGCGATCAGGTCGGCGAAATCCTGCGGCTTCATCCCGCGCGGCAGTCCGACCGTGAGGGTCACGATGCGGCGCTTCGCGTCGAGCTTCGCGGGGTGCCGCCCCGGGGCCCGCTCCGGCCAGTCCGCGCCCGGCGGCAGCAGCAGGCGGGTGACGATGCCGCCCCGGCTCAGCGACATGTCGAGATCGGCGACGGCCTCCCAGGGGATCACCCTGTCGAGACCGGGCGTCTTCAACCCCGCGGGGCTCAGGATCAGGGTGATCGGCTCGCCGCGCGACAGGACGAAGGCGCCCGCCCCGCCGAAGGCGGCCGCGAGGGCCAGGGCCACGGCCGACACGATGCGGGCCTCGTAGGGCGACAGCCCCGGGACGCGGAGCAGCACGAGCGCGAGCGCGGCGGCGGCGAAGAGGCCGGCGCTGGCGGCCAGCGCGAGGCCGCGGGCGCGGTGGCTGGCGCGCAGCACCCGTTCCTCGGTTCCGATCTCCGCGGCGGTCGCCTCCAGATGCGCGCGGGCGGCGGCCTCCCGCGCGCGGACCGCGCCGAGAAAGTCCCGCGTCGCGGCCCGGCACAGGCCGTCGGGGTCGGCGAAGTAGGCGGCGAGCTGGTCGCGGGCCCGGGCCGGCGGCGCGGTTCCGGCCGCGGCGAGCAAGTCGGCGTCCACCGCTAGCCCAAGGGCGGCGACGCGGTCGCGGGTCGGCGGGTGGGTGTCGGTCGGGTGGGCCTGCTCGTCCTCGAGGCGCGCCGCCGGATCCTCGAGGCCGCGCGCGATCGCGCCGTCGAGCGCCGCCGCCACGAGGTCGGCGGCGGCCGTCTCCGGCGCGTCGGCCGCCGCGTCCAGGGTCTCGACGACGCGCGGGCGCGCGGCGCCGTAGCGCAGGAGCGCCCGGGCCGAGGCGTCGGGGGAGGTCACGGCGGCGCCGGCCGCGTCGGCCGCGAACTCGCGCACCCGGCTCCAGTGGCGCACGGCGAGGTGGAACTGCTCCATCACGAACAGGCCGAGGCGGATCGACGGCCCGAGCACGCCGAGCGCGCCGCGCTCGCGCTCGGCCATCGCGTCGAGGGAGCGCCCGACGCCCGCGTAGATCGGCAGGAAGCGCTGGCTGTATGCGGTGTCCCCGCCGGCGTAGTGGGCGAGTTCGTGCCCGAGGATCGCCGCCGTCTCGTCGACGCGCAGCAGGGCGAGATAGGGCAGGGGCACGTAGAGGATCCGGCCGTCGAGCCGCGCGCCGCCGGGCTCGAGCACGGCCGGGCCGGCGCTGACGAAGAAGCCCTCGGTGAGGCCGACGACCAGGGCCTCGGGCTTGAGCGCGCCCATCCGGTCGGCGAGAGCCTCGACGAGGCGCCAGAGACCCGGCGCCTCGGCCGGCGCGATCCGCCGCCCGAGGATCGGCAGCGGGTCGGGCGCGAAGGCGACGAGGGCCCGGCGCAGGCCGATCAGGGCGCCGCACGCGGCGAGGATCGTGGCGCCGACCGCGCCGGCCGCGATCGCCAGGAGCTTCACGCCGCCGCCGCTGAGGCCGCCGTCGACGAGCAGCCCGGCCTCGAACAGGACCACCGCGACGAGGCCGGCGGTCGCCGCCACGATCTGGGCGGCGAGGGCGGGCGGAAGCAGCCGCCGCACCAGCGAGAAGCCGCGGACCAGGGCGTCGCGCGACCCGCGTCCCAGCTGCCCGAGCAGGCCGCCGACGAGCAGAACGAGCACGGAGAGCGCCGCCGCGATTCCGCCGCCCGCGACCGCGACCGCCGGCAGCCTGCGCCGCCAGTCCATCACGGCGGCGAGGGTCCCCGCGTGGTCGCGGATCTCGCGGGCCTTCACCGCGGCGTAGGGGCCGCCGTAGAGGCGGCCGTCGTGCCGGAACTGCAGGCTGAAATCGGGGCGCCCGTCCCGCGGAGACCGCGCCTCCAGATCCGCCACGACCGCGCCGAGGCGGTCGCGCTCGGCCGCGAAGGCCCGCCAGTCGTCGAGGCCGCGCTGGCCCTGCCAGAGCCCGATCAGCAGGATCGCGAGCGGCAGCAGCACGGTCGCTGCCAGGAGCCCGGCGAGGGCGCGCGGTCGCGAGCGGTCGCGCGGGGGCGCTGCTTCGGCGATGGTCGGCTCCTGGATAGCGAGACGCGGGCGCGGCAGGGCGGGCGCGGCAGGATTGCGGTCGGGTCGGCATCCCGGTATCGAGCCGGCGCAGCGAACAGTCTCGGTCCAGGAGGCTATAGATGCGGTCGAGCTACAGCTTCCGAGCGACAAAGATTGGGCACAACCGGATCGATAACCGATTCGACGGCCGGTTTTCTAACCGGCCGAACGGCCACGTCAACCGAATGCTGCGGTCCGGCCTCCGAGGGCTCCGGGCGCGGCGCGCCTTGCCCGGCCGGCGCGCCCGCCCCACTCTGGGCGCGCCCGCTTCCGCGCTCGCGCGCCCGGCGCGACCGGGCCCGGTGCGGATGCCAGCCTCGGAGGCGCCGCTCCGCGGGAAGACCGGAAGGGAGAGACCATGAATCTGCTGAAGCGGCTGTTCGGACGCGCCGATGCGGCACCGGCGGAGGCGGCGCCGGACGAACCGCTTCTCGTCAACGCCTACGCGACCGTGCGCGACCTGCCCGCGCTCTCCTTCGACCACGCGCTGAACGGCCGGCGGGACCTGTCCGACCCCGAATTGCGGCCGCATCTCGACGGGTTCATCGGCTACGTCATGGGACGGGGCGACGGGCAGATGACCGCCCTCCGCTACCATCTCTGGCGCCACCTGCAGCGCGTCCGCAACCACGTCAGCTTCGCGGTCGCCGCGTCCGACCTGCCGCGCGTGGAGACCTGGGCGCTCGCGGCGAACGCCGTCCTCTTCCTGCCCGACGGCTCCGTGCGGGCGCCCGACATGGCGCTCCTCCTGTCGGCCGCGGGCGAGACGGATCCGGCCGCGCGTCTGCCCTATCCGCCCGACGCCGTCGCGCGCCGCGCCCGGACCCTGGAGCGCCTGGAGAATCTGGACCCGAAGCCGCCCGCCGGTATGCCCCCCGCGCTCGGCGAGGCGGAACTCGCGCTGCGACCGCCGACGGAGGTGCTCCGGCGGGCTCTGGCCCTGCTCTACATCGCGGCCTGGGGGCAGGCCTTCGGCGCCGGCACGACGCTGCGCGAGCCGGGGCAGAGGACGCTGAATCCCACCGGCTTCGCGGCCCTGTCGGCGGCCGAGCGCGCCCAGATCGAGGCGGCGGACCCGAAGGACGCCGCGGCGGCGTCCTGGCGCTACGAGGCCGCGAACACCCTGCTGTGGGCGCTCGGCGTGCGCGCGGCCCGGATCGCCGACAGCGACGCCACGGTCGACGTCGACGCGCTCTGGCGGTCGGTCGCGCCGCTCGCCCGGGACGCGGGCGCGGCCGACGCCGCACGGCTGCGGCCGCCCGGCGAGATCCTGGAGGCGCTGGACCGCGCGTGGCGGGCGCACTGGGTCGTCCGGCAGGCGCGGCAGAAGGGGACAGCCCCCGCGGGGCTCAACGGCGACGTCGTGGCGGAGCGCCACGTCGCGCTGAACTGGCTGACCGGATTCCAGAACGACCGCGACACGCCCTGGGACGCGACCGACACGCCGACGTGACCGCGCCGCGGCTCAGCGGAGACCGTCGAAATAGTCGAAGAACACGCGGTCCGGATCGTGCTCGTCGCGCAGCGCGCACAGCCTCTGCCACTTCTCGGGGGTGAACGCCTGGGCGACGATCTCGGGCTGCTCGACCGTGTTGGTCTCGCCGATGTAGTAGCCGATGTTGAGCGGCTTCAGCGCGGCGATCACCGCCCGATGCCAGGCGGCGTTGGCCTGATCGTCGTCCGCCTCGTGCCACATGGTCCAGGGGCCGCCATAGACCTTCGAGGTCATGGAGCGGGCCATGTTCCGCTGCGGCCCCGGGACGTCGGGTCCGCAGAAGATCGTCGACAGGAACACCGAGGTCGCCGAAGGCGCCCGCTGCCACAGGGGCAGGATGGCCGCCATCACCGCGCCGGGGCTGTGATTGGAGAAGGTGGCCTCGACCCGGGATCGCACGCCCTCCGGGAAGAGCGCGCCGGACGCGTCGAACAGCTGCTCGAAGTCGAGGGGCGTCACCCGCGCGCTCGACAGGGGCGCGACCGGTGCGTCATCGAGCGGCGCCAGCGCGCGCCGGGCCGCCTCCGGGGTGTCCTCGAAGGCGGTGGCGGTGACCATGCAGACCCAGCCGTTCCGGTCCGCCGCCGCCTCGGCCAGCGCGGGCGGCGCCTTCACGAGGAACTGGGTCAGCTCGACGCTCGGCGCGATCGTGGGCGCCGCCTCGCCGAGCCACGTGCCGACGGCCGGCGCATCCTCGAGGCGATAGAAATACTCGCTCCCGTGAATGGCCTTCGGCAGCGCGTGGAGCTTGAGGAAATACTTGGTGACGATCCCGAAGAAGCCCGGGCCGGCGCCGCGCGCCGCCCAGAAGAAGTCCGGGTTCTCGGTCTCGCTGGCCCGGATCCGCTCGCCCTGGGCGGTGACGAGCTCGATCGCCTCGAGGCTCTCGGTGCCGTAGCCCCAGACCGTGGGGTTCCAGGCCATGCCGCCGCCGAGGAAGTAGCCGCTCGCCTTGACCTGGGGGCAGTGGCCGGTCGGGAAGGCGAGTCCGTGGGCGTTGAGCGCCTTCTGGATGTCGCGGTTGCTGACGATCGGCTGGATGACGGCCCGGCGCTGCGCGACATCGATCGCCAGGATCCTGTCGAGGCTCCCCAGGTCGATCAGGATCCCGCCGTTGCGCAGGGTTGGCTGGCACCAGTTGTGGCCTCCGCCGCGGACGACGACCTTGAGGCCGTGCGCGCGGGCGAACTTCACGGTGGCGACGATGTCGTCCTCGTCGGCGGCCCTGACGATCATCTGCGGCGCCCGGTCGGGGATCAGCCTGTTCCACAGGTTCCCGTGAAGCGCCTCCCGGAACTGCGGGTCGCCTGCGTCGATGACCGGGCCCTTGCAGGCCGTCCTCAAGGTCTCAGCATTCATGACTGGGCACTGCGCGGGCGTGGAGGCCCGCTCGGGCGACGGTGGCCTGAGCGGGCGGAGCAGGGCGGCCGATCTCGCGATCCGGCCCTCAGTAGGGGACGCGGTCCGCCTTCTGGGCGTACTTCTTCCAGACCTCGACGGCCTCCGCGCGCATGATCTGCTGGGTCGGGATGGAGCGCTCGCCGACATCCTTCTTGAGCTCGGCGTAGATCATGCTGTCGTCGAAGCCGCCGTATTCCAGCGCGTCCTCGACCTGCGCCGCGTAGTAGACGTTCTTGACGCCGGCCCAGTAGGCGGCCGCCATGCACATCGGGCAGGGTTCGGCGCTGGTGTAGAGCGTCGCGTTCCGGAGCTTGAAGCTGCCCTGCGCCTTGCAGGCCTTCCGGATCGCCTCGATCTCGCCGTGCCAGGTCGGGTCGTTCTCGGCGACGACGCGGTTGGCGCCCTCGGCGATGATCTCGCCGTCCTGGACGATCACGCAGCCGAACACGCCGCCGGCACTGTCGACCAGCGACGTCTTCTCCGACAGGGCGATCGCCCGGGCCATGAATTTTTCGTGGTTGTCAGACATTGGAACCTCTGTCGTCGCGAAACGGGTCGGTTGGTCGGGACTATGAACCGCGGAGATTTCTTAATCGAGGGGCGGTCCCGATTGTTGTGTCGGACCGCACTAGACTTCGCGCGGCGTGCTTAACAACTCCGGGTCGGCCGACCGGCATTGGCTTCGGGTTGAGCGATGTCGCCGCGCGGTCCGGCCGAGCGGTGCGGGGTGTCACGGAGCGCGACCGCCGTCGAGCCGCGCGGGCAGGATCGGCGACGGGGCCGCGCGCGGATCGGGACGTTCCGCTGAAACCGTGCGTCCTGCTAACGCATGTTCGTCAGCCAGTAACGAGCGGCTACCCGCGGCTTGGCGACAGAATAGACAGGGGCGGAAGTGCCGCGTCAACGCCGGCCCGCGATCGTCGGCAGTCGAATTGTAAATATAGGGAAATGCAATAAAACGACCGTGAAGAGATGATCGATCAGGCTCTCCGGCCCGGTCCGAGCAGCACATATGGCGCGTCGCGGTCGCGGCGGCGGCTCCTGATCGGGACGGCGCCGCCCCGCCTGAGACGGACGGACAAGAAATAATCCGTCCCGTCATGGCACCCCGACCCTGCGCCCCGACCCTGCGCCACACCCGGCGCCACACCCGGCGCCACACCCTCCGCCGCGCCCGGCGACGATCGTCTCCGCCCCGTTTTTTCATTGTCGCTCCGTCCCAGCTCGGCGGGGCTCGGGCGGAGCGGGCGCCGAAAAAGTCCGGCATTCCGGGCCGCGCGCGCGGAAGATAAATATCGTGCAAGCGTTTCCGCTTAAAAGACGATCGCCGTAGAGAACGTGCTGTATTTACAATTAAAATATTCGCCCTCCGGGCTGAGGTCTTGACTCCGGCCGTAGATTGCCCGCTGATACAGGCATGCAGAGCAGTGCTGCCAATGGAGTGGCGGGCGCTCGATGCAAGATCAATTTTCGGTTGTTTATCCTCGTGTTCCGCGGCGCGACAGATCCCTGCGGGTCCGCCGCCGCCTCGGTGCCGCGGTCCACGGACCGGCCGTCCGGGTCGCCGGAGGTGGCGCCTCTCGGCACCGCCCCGGACCCGCCGGGCGGTGACCGGGCGCGGCGCCGGGGGCCGCGCGAAGCCAACGCGCGAGTGCAGGCAGCCGTGCAACGGAAGCGCGTCGGTTCATGAGCGGTGCCACATCGTCCGTCAGCATCGTGACGCAGACGACCATCCGGCCGGAGAGCGCGGACGCCTTCGCCCGCTGGCAGGTCGACACCAGCGCCGTCGTCGCGGCCTTCCCGGGCTTCATCGAGCAGCAGCTGATCCCGCCGCGCCCGCCGCTGCAGGTGGACTGGGTGATCGTGCAGCGGTTCCACAGCCTGGAGCAGGCCAAGACCTGGATGGCCTCCCCCGAGCGGCAGGCCCGCATCCAGGGCGCCACGCCGATGCTCGTCGGCCGCGACGACGTCCACATCGTCAAGGACGACGCCGGCGCGGCCCGGACCTCGCCGGTCAGCGCGGTGATCAGCACCCGCGTGAAGCCCGGCATGGAGGCCGCCTACCTCCGGTGGGAGCAGAAGATCGCGGCCGCGCAGTCGCGGGCGCCCGGCATGCAGGGCTACCGGTTCGAGCCGGCCGTGCCGGGGGTGCAGGAGGACTACGTCGCGATCCTGCGCTTCGACAGCGAGGCGAACCTGCGCACCTGGATGGACTCGCCCGAGCGGCGGGCCCTGGTCGCCGAGGCGGCGCCGATGACCGCGGAATTCCACACGCGGACGGTGCAGAGCGGCTTCGAGCAGTGGTTCCGCAACGTCGCGCCGCCCGGAGAGGGCGCGCCCGCGGCGTGGAAGATGAACATGATCGTCGTGCTGACCCTCTACCCGACCGTGTTCCTGTGGGGCGTCCTGGTCGGCACGCCGATCCTGGCCGGCATGCTGAAGGTGGATTTCCCGGTCGCCCTGTTCATCGGCAACGTGTTCAGCGTGCTGCTCACCTCGCTGATGGTGCCCTGGACGGCCAAGCGGCTGGGCTGGTGGCTGACGCCGGATCCGGCGCGGCGGACCCGGGTCAACCTGCAGGGCGCCGCGCTGCTAATCGCCGCCTACGGGCTCATGATCCTCGTGTTCTGGAAGCTGTTTTGACCGGCGGCGCGCCCGGGCGGTCGCGGCCCGCGCGGCGCCGTCGCGGGCAGGGGCCGGGCGCGGGGACAGGGCGCGCGATGCTCCGGTCGGTGTCCCGGGCGAGCCCGCGCCCGGCGGCCGGCCTGCTGATCCTGGCCTGCGGGGTCGGTCTGGCCGGGCCCGCCCGCGCCGAGCCTGCGCCCGCTCCGGCCACGGCCGCGGCCAGTTCCTCGACCACGTCGGGGACGGGTGCGGCCGACGGGACGCCCGTCGCGGCCGCGGCCCGCGCGCGGCGCCAGGAGGCCGCCGTTGCCGTCGCGGCCGCCACCGTGATGGCGGCGCCGCCGCCGTCCTTCTTCAACTTCTCCGACACTGTGGTGAGCTACCGCTTCCAGGGACCCTCGGCGGAGCCCGGCCTCCGGGTCCAGCGTCCCGACGGCCAGTTCGTGGGGCGCGAGGTCCCCAAGACCGTCATCAACCTGTTCCACGCCAACGCGTGGGCCTACGGCACCAACCTGCTCTCCCTCGACATCCTCCGGTCCGGATCCCAGGATCCGGCCGGCAATCAGGTTGGCCGGTTCGAGGGCGTCGGCGCCACCGAGTTCTACCTGATCTACCGGGGCGTCCTGAGCCTCAACAAGGTCTTCGACACGCAGGCCCTGGCCATCCCCGGCTTCGTGAAGGATGTCGGCCTGTCGTTCGGGGCCGACGTCAACACCAAGGACACGACCTTCGATTCCGAGAAGCGCGCCGGGACCTTCGGGCTGAGCTTCGCCTTCGACGTGCCGGCCGGGTTCGTGAACCTGAAGGTCCAGGGTTACAAGGAGTTCTCCCGCAACGGCTTCGCCGGATACGGGCCGGTGCCGGGCTTCGACTACGCGCATTTCCGCAGCGTCGAGTTCAAGATGACGCCGGAATTCGAGATCACCTACACGATCCCGCTGCCGTTCACCGGGCTGCCGCTGTCGCTCGCCGGCTTCAACACGATCGTGCTGCCCAAGGGGCGCTACGGTCGATTCAACGAGAACGACACCCAGCTGGAATTCGTCTCCCAGACCAACCTCGTGCTCGATGTCGGGCAGCTCGTCGCCGGCACGCCCAACCGGGTCGAGGTCTTCGCCGGGTTCCAGTACTGGCACAACAAGTTCGGGGGCGACCCGCGGCGCACGCTCAACACCGAGGAGAAGGCGCTGATCGCCGGGGTGGCCTACCACCTGAAATGAGCCCGCCGGATCGGCGCGGTCGGGGACGTGACGGGCCCGGTGTCGGGCCCGACGAAGGCGACCTCAGGCGCGGCCTCAGGCGCGGACGAGCTTGCCCACGACGGCGAGCAGCTGCTCGGGCTTGAACGGCTTGGTGATCCAGCCGGTCGCCCCGGCCGCCTTCGCCTGCTGCTTGATCGCCTCGTCGGATTCCGTGCTCAGGAAGAGGATCGGCACGCCGGTGCAGCTCGGCAGCGTCCGCAGCTGCTTGATCATCTCCAGCCCGTTCATCACCGGCATGTTGAGATCGGTGATGACGAGGTTGACGCTCTCGCTCCTGGCCTTCGCGAGGCCTTCGGCGCCGTCGCCGGCCTCGATCACCGTGTGGCCGGCCGGGCCGAGCACCACCTTGATCATCTGCCGGATGCTGGGCGAATCGTCGACGGCGAGGACAGTGGCCATGACACGGATTCCGTTCTTGTGCCTGACGCGCGCCTAGAGGAGCGGCGCGCTGGGGTGTTCGATCGCGGCGCGCCGGAACGCGCTCTCGACCGCCGGGGGGACGTTGACCAGCGCGATCCCGGCGGCCCGACCCCGCGCCGTCCGGTCGGCCGCGAGCACGATCTGGACGAAGGTGACGTCCGCGCGCTCGACCGCCGCGCAGTCGAGGGTGAGGCGCGCCCCGCCGGCGAGCGCCGCCGCCAGCGTGTCCTGCAGCGCCCGGACGGTCCGGATGGTGCAGTCGGGACCGAGCGTGAGGACGGGAGCCTCGGACATGCGGGTTCGTGACCTCGACGACGGACGTGCGGGGCGACGCGCCGCCGCGCCCGAGTCAACACCGCGGCGGGTAAATTCTTCCTGAAGGTTCGGCCAATCGCGGACGGCCGACGCGGCCGCAGACGCAGCACAGGACGGAGGTCTGCCCGGCCTCGGACAGTGTTGATTGGCTAATACTGTGATCTGTGCCGGCCGTTGCGGCCATCGGCCGGGCGATAACGCTTTCTTCAACGGCGTTCCTTAGCCTCGGTCGGGTGCCGACCGTGGGATTGTTGCATGACCCGCGCGCGTCGGACGACGCCGAGAGACCCGCCCGCCGATGGCCTTCCAAGTCGCCCACGACATCCTCAGGCAGGTCCCGGCCCGGATCCGCCGGCCCGGGATGCGGCCCGAGGTGGGGTTTGATGACCGGCGCGGATCGGGCGCGGCGATCCCGGCCGCCCCGCTCCCGGAGGCGGCCGCGTCGTCCAGCGAGCCCGCGCCGCCGCCCGCCGCGATCGTGGCCGACCCGGCGCCCGCCGCGCAGGCGGCCGACCTGCTCCAGGCCTGGCTCGGCCTCTCGGCGCAGCAGCGGACGCTGCTCGACGCCCTCGTCGCCGAGCTCGGGATCGTCTCCACCGACGTGGAGGCCAACGTCCACGGCCTGTCCAACCGCTTCCAGAGCATCGCCGCCACGACCTGCGAGCAGTCGGAGATCGTCCGGGGGCTCGTCGCCTCGGTCCAGACCGTCCGGATCGACGACCGGACCCTGCAGCTCGGCGACGTCGCCGCCGGTCTCGGCGAGACGCTCACCGCCCTGATCGAGCGGATCACCCTGATGTCGTCCCGCGGGTCGACCCTCGCGCAGGGTCTGGCCGGGGTGCTCGAGGGCCTGTCGTCGGTCGAGGGGAGCGTCGCGCAGATCGAGCGGATCAACCGCCAGACCAACCTCCTCGCCCTGAACGCCAAGATCGAGGCGGCCCGGGCCGGCGCCAGCGGCGCGGCCTTCGCGGTGGTCGCCGACGAGGTGCGCGGCCTCGCCACGACGATCAACGCCCTGTCGGACGTGATCAAGCAGCAGATCGGCACCATGGCGGCCGGCCTGCGCGGCAGCCATGCCCTGCTGGGCGACATCGCGGCGATCGACATGTCCGAGGAGAGCCGGACCGCCGAGACGCGCGTCCGCATGGTGATGCGGGCGCTGGTCGAGCAGAACGCGCAGGTCGCGGGCATCCTGCAGCAGACCGCCGAGACCACGCAGGCCATCACGCAGGACGTGTCGGCGGCGATCGTGGCGATGCAGTTCCAGGACCGGGCCAAGCAGCGCATCCAGAACGTCGAGGGCCTGCTGCGCTCGGCCGGCGCGGAGCTCGGGCGGCTCGCCGACCACAGCGCGGACCGCGTCGCGGCGCCGGAGGCCGCGGCCGATCCGGCCTGGATCGCGGCGGCGATCGCCGGCTGCACCCTGGGGGAGGTTCGCGCGCGCCTGACCGAGCGCCTGCTCGGGGGGGCTCCGGCCTCCGAGACGCCGGCCGCCGACGCCGCCGACGATCTGGACGGCATCGACCTGTTCTGAGCGCGCCGGCGCGCGCCGAGGGCAGCCCGTTCGGGCCCGGTCGGCGGTCGCGCCGCGGCCGGGCCTTCCCGCGCCGGACCGGCCGCGACCGGCCCCGTTCCCGGTTCCAGTCCCACCGCGATCCGCGCGCCGCCCGCAGGGACCTGCCGCGGCCCGCATCCGCGCGGCTGCGCGCCGGTGGGCGTCGATGTTCGTCCACGCCCGTCCACGTCCGTTCACGTCCGACCGAGTCCATCGATGTTCGTCGACGCGCGTCGACGCGCCGTGATGGCCGGAGCCGTGCCGCACCGCGCGCCCGAGATCCTGTGATCCGCGTGTCACACGATCGCAGTATCCGATAATCAAGCTCTTCGAACCCGATGTGGATATACTTCTCGTTCAGGACTCAAATCTGTTCGTTAACCGAAAATTTCTGGTCCGATTATATACAACCCACGAAGTCAGGCGGTGGCTTCGCGTCGTGTCCCGTCACCGCGCGGTCGCCGCGCGCCGGGGCAGTCTGTTCGACTGCCTGATCGCGAAGGACGCGGCCGGTCTCCGGTATTGGCGCGTCCGTTCGCGCTCAGGATCGGGCGGTTGGTTCTGTATCTGCGTTCTGTGTCCGGGGGTCCGTTCGTCCCATGACTGCTCTCGATCCCGCGGAGATCTTCCGCGCCGAGGCCGCCGAGCTGCTCGCCCGCCTGGAGACGACGCTGCTCGACCTCGGCGACCGGCCCGAGGACCGGGCCCTGATCGACACGGCCTTCCGGGCCCTGCACACCATCAAGGGCTCGGGCGCCATGTTCGGCTTCGAGCAGGTCGCCGCCTTCACCCACGATTTCGAGACCGCCTTCGACCGCGTCCGGCGCGGCGAGGTCCCGGTCGGCCGCGACCTCGTCAACGTCTCCCTCTCGGCCAAGGACTACATCCGCGGCCTCATCGAGGAGCCCGAGGCGAGCGCCCCGATCATCGGCGAGGCCATCCTGGCCGAACTCGAGCAGCTGCTCGGAGCCGCGTCCTGCCCGGCCGCCCCGTACGCGCTCCTCCCGGAGCCGGCCGCCGAGCCGGCTGCGGCGGGGGAGGGCGGCTGGCAGATCGGCATCGCGTTCGCGCCCGAGATCCTCCGCAACGGGACCAATCCCCTGGCGCTCCTCGACGAGCTGCGCGACCTCGGCGCCTGCACGATCGTGCCGCGCCTCGACGCGCTGCCCGAGCTGCCGGCCCTCGACCCCGAGAGCCTCGCCATCGGCTGGGACGTCACGCTGCGCGCGGCCGTGCCCCGCGAGGCGATCGAGGACGTCTTCCTGTTCGTCCGGGACGAGATGACCCTGACGCTCGTCCCGGTCTCGGCCGCGCCACCGGACGCCGCGCCCGAGCCGGCCGAGGCCGCACCGCCGCCGTCGGGGCCGCCGGCGGGGCTGCCGTCCGGCGCAGCTCCGGCCGCCGGTCTCGCCGCCCGCGCGTCCGGCGAGACCGGACCGGCCGGGCCGGGGGCGGTCGAGCCCGCGGCCCGGGCCGCCGAGCGCGTCCCGGCCCGGCGGGCCGAGGAGCGGCCGGCCAGCAGCGTCCGGGTCGAGGCGGAGCGGCTCGACGAGCTGATGGACCGGGTCGGCGAGCTGGTCATCGCCCAGGCGCGGCTCAGCCAGCTCGCCGGCCTGCATGCCGATCCCGGCCTCAAGGCCATCGCCGAGGAGATCGAGCGCCTGTCCGCGCGGCTGCGCGACACCACGATGAGCATCCGCATGGTCGCCATCGGCGCCCTGTTCGGCCGCTTCCGCCGCCTCGTCCACGACCTCTCGCGCGATCTCGGCAAGCCGGTCGAGTTCGTCACCGCCGGCGAGGAGACCGAGCTCGACAAGACCGTGATCGAGCGCCTGGCCGACCCGCTCGTCCACCTGATCCGCAACGCGATCGACCACGGCATCGAGGCGCCTGAGCGCCGCGCGGCCGGCGGCAAGGCTGCCACCGGGCGGATCACGCTCACCGCCGAGCATGTCGGCGCGCAGGTGCTGGTGAGCGTGCGCGACGACGGCGCCGGGCTCGACGCGGCCCGCATCCGCGCCAAGGCCGAGGAGAAGGGCCTGTGCGCGCCGGGCGCGGTGCTCACCGACCAGCAGATCTACCAGTTCCTGTTCGCGCCGGGCTTCTCGACCGCGCAGGAGATCTCGGCCCTGTCGGGGCGCGGGGTCGGCATGGACGTCGTCAAGAAGACGATCGAGAGCCTGCGCGGCACGATCGACATCGCGACCGAGCCGGGCGGCGGCACCTGCGTGGCGCTGCGCCTGCCGCTGACGCTGGCGATCATCGAGGGGCTGCTGATCCGGGTGGGGGAGGGACGCTACGTCATCCCGCTGGCCGCGGTGGAGGAATGCGTCGAGCTGCCCGCCAGCGAGCGCGGCGGCCGCGGGCGGGACTTCCTCAACATCCGCGGCGCGCTGGTGCCGTTCCTGCGGCTGCGCAGCCTGTTCGGGGCCGCGGGCGAGCCGGACCCGCACCAGAAGGTGATCGTGGTGGCCGCCGGTGAGGCGCGGGTCGGCCTGGTGGCGGACCAGATCATCGGCAACCACCAGACCGTCATCAAGTCGCTGTCGAAGCTGCACGCGGACGTGGCGACCTTCTCCGGGGCGACGATCCTGGGTGACGGCACGGCCGCGCTGATCATCGATGTCGGCCGCCTCGTGAGCGGCGGGCGCGCCGAGGGCGTGCGCGAGTACCAGGAGGTGGCGTGATGAGCGGCGGCGTGGCGCGCGGAGTCGTCGAGCCCGGCCCGCAGGCGGCCGCCGACGGCGGCCAGCGGGACGGTCGGCAGGGCGGCCAGCAGGTGGTGATGTTCCGGATCGGCTCGGAGAGCTTCGCGCTGGAGGCCGGGATGGTGCGCGAGATCATCGATCCGATCCCGGCGACGCGGGTGGCGGGGGCGCGCCCGCATATCGATCGGATCGTGAACGTGCGCGGCAACGTCGTGCCTCTGGCCGACATCCGCGAGCGGTTCGGGATGCCGGCGGCGTCGGCGAGCCCGGACACGCGCTTCCTCGTCCTGGAGGTGCCGGTAGCGGGCGACCCCGTGGTCGTCGCGCTGGTGGCCGACAAGGTGTTCGCGGTCACGGAGGTCGATCCGGCGCAGTGCGAGGCGGTGCCGCCCGTCGGCACGACCTGGCGCCCGGAATACATCCGCTCGATCGTCAAGGCGGGGGACGAATTCATCATCGTCCCCGAGCTCGAGCAGATCCTCGACTGAAGTCTTTCCGAAATATTTCCGAAGTCCTGTCGGAATCTCGTGTTTGCGTAGGGGTAAAGGGCGATGCGTTTCTCGATCAAGGCCAAGCTCGGGGTCGGCTTCGGCGCGATCCTCGTTCTCCTGGGGACGGCCAGCGGGGTCGGCTACCAGAGGCTCACGGCCGCCGACGCGACGATGAAGTACGTCCTGAGCCGCGCCGAGATCCAGAAGCAGGTTCTCGAGGGCAAGGCGCACGCCATCCGCAGCGCGTTCAACGTCCGCGGAGCCCTGATCAGCCCGGACGAGGCGCAGATGACGGAGTTCGCCAAGCGCTCGGCGACCAACCACGGTGACGCCATGGCGTCGCTGGCCAAGGTGAAGCCCCTGCTCATGACCGACGAGGGCAAGCGGCTCTACGAGGACCTGTCGGCCAAGTACGAGAAGCAGAACGCGCTGGGGAACCGGGCTCTGGAGCTGACCCGCGACAATTCCAACGGGAAGACCTGGGCCGAGATCAATGCGGCGGGTCGCCCGGCGCTGGCCGCTCTGCGCACGGACCTCGACGCCCTGATCAACACGGCGACCGACGCCCAGAGCCCCGCCGGAGAGCGGCTCGCCCGGGTCGCCGCGGTGTTCAAGAGCCGGGTCGAGCGGGCCTGGGGGCAGCTGACCTCGGCCACCGGGACCACGAGCGTCGACGCGCTCCAGCAGCGCGTGGCCCTCGCCAAGCAGTCGCGCGAGGAGATCAACCGGTCGGTGGACGAGCTCGCGGCGGCGTCCCAGGCGGCGGGAATCGCCGCGACGGCCGTCCGCGAGCGGTTCGGGACCTGGGCGTCCTCCTTCCAGCGGGCGCTCGCCCTCGTCGAGATCGGCAGCTCGGTGAAGGCGGCAGAAGTCGCCTCGGGCGAGTACGCGACGGTGAGCACGACCGCGATCAACGCGTTCGAGGCGCTGGCGGATCGGCAGAAGCGGTTCATGGACGACGCCGCGGCCCAGGCCAACGCGGAATCCGCCCAGGGTCAGACGATCCTGCTGAGCGTGGCGGCGGCCGCGCTCCTCATGGGCCTCGGCATCGCGACCTGGCTCGCTCTCTCGATCTCCCGCGGCCTCGGCCGTGCCGTCTCGCTCGCCGACGCGGTGTCGATGGGCGACCTGAGCCAGACCGCGACGGTCACGACCAACGACGAGCTCGGCGACCTCGTCGGCGCCATGGGCCGCATGACCGAGAACCTGAACGCGACCGCGGCGCTCGCCAACGCGATCGCCCAGGGCGACCTCACCGTGGAGGCCCGGCCGCTCTCCGACAAGGACACGATGGGCCTCGCCCTGCAGACCATGCTGACGAAGCTGCGCACCGTCGTGGCCGAGGCGACCGCGGCGGCCGGCAACGTCTCGGCGGGGTCCCAGGAACTCTCGGCCTCGGCCGAGCAGCTGTCGCAGGGTTCGACCGAGCAGGCCTCGTCGACCGAGGAAGCCTCGGCCTCCATGGAGGAGATGGCCGCCAACGTGAAGCAGAACGCCGAGAACGCCAGCCAGACCGAGACGATCGCCCGGCAATCGGCCCAGGACGCCGAGGCGAGCGGCATCGCCGTCGGCCGCGCCGTCGAGGCCATGCAGACCATCGCCCAGAAGATCACCATCGTGCAGGAGATCGCCCGCCAGACCGACCTGCTGGCGCTCAACGCCGCCGTGGAGGCGGCCCGGGCCGGTGAGCACGGTCGCGGGTTCGCGGTGGTCGCCAGCGAGGTGCGCAAGCTCGCCGAGCGCAGCCAGGCGGCCGCCGCCGAGATCGGCACGCTCTCGTCCGACACCGTCAAGGCCGCCCAGCAGGCCGGAGACATGCTCGGCAAGCTCGTGCCCGACATCAAGAAGACCGCCAGCCTGGTCGAGGAGATCACCGCCGCCTGCCGCGAGCAGGATGTCGGCTCGGGCCAGATCAACCAGGCGATCCAGCAGCTCGACAAGGTGACCCAGCAGAACGCCAGCGCCTCCGAGCAGGTCTCGGCCACCTCCGAGGAGCTGGCCACCCAGGCCGAGAAGCTGCAGGCGACGATCGCCTACTTCCGGATCACCGAGGCGGCCGCGCCGGTGGCCGGTGTCGACCAGGCGGTGACGCGGCTGCGCGCGACCGCGGCGCGGATGGGCACGCCCTCGGCGGCGATCCGCTCCCCGAGCCCGAAGCGGGCGGGCGCGCGCGGCCCGGCCGGGGGCGGCGGCTTCGCCCTCGACATGGGCGAGGGCGACGCGCAGGACGCCGCCTTCACCCGGGTCGCCTGACACCTCGCCCGAGGCCCGGATCCGCGCGGTGCTCGTGCCCGCGCGGATCCCGCCGCCGTCGTCAGCCGTCGTCGCGAGCCGCCGCCGCGCGCCGCGATCCAGCCGGAGACCCTGCATGTCCAGTGTGTGGCAGTACCTGACCCTCGGCCTCGGGGCCGAGACCTTCGGGATCGACGTCGAGCACGTCCACGAGATCCTCGACTACCGGGTCCCGGCCGCGCTGCCGCAGGCGCCGGCCTTCCTGCTCGGCATGATCGACGTGCGCGGGCAGAGCTACCCGGTGGTGGACCTGCGGACCAAGCTCGGCCTGCCGCCGGTGGCGCGCACGCCGGCCACCCGGATCATCCTGCTCAACGTGCCGATGCCCGGCCGGGCGCTGCGGGTCGGGTTCGTGGCCGACCGGGTGATCGAGGTGACCGAGCTCGACCGGGCCGAGATGGAGGCGGCGCCCGAGGTCGGCGGGCGCTGGAACGCCCGCTACATCGCGGGGATCGGCCGCCGGGGCGAGGCCTTCGTGGTGGTGTTCGACCTCGTCGCGCTCATGGACGGCGACGGCCCGGCCCTGGTCGCGACCCCGCAGGCCGCCTGAGGGATCCGACACCATGGAGGCCGATCCGGGTCACCTGAGCGACCGGCACTTCCGCTCGGTCGCCGACCTCGTCCAGCAGCATGCCGGCATCCAGCTCCCGCCGGCCAAGCGCACCATGGTCGAGGGGCGGCTGCGCAAGCGCATGCGCGCCCTCGATCTCCCGACCCTGGAGGCCTACGGCCGCCACCTGTTCGAGGCCGGCCACCTCGCGGACGAGTTCCCGCACCTCGTCGACTGCGTGACGACGAACAAGACCGACTTCTTCCGCGAGCCCGCGCATTTCGACCTGCTGCGTGAGACGATCGTGCCGCGGCTGGCGGCGCGGGGCGACCGGCCGCTGCTCAAGGTCTGGAGCGCGGCGGCCTCGACCGGTGCCGAGGCCTACACGCTGGCGATGGTCCTGCACGACATGGCCGCCGACCGGTTCCGCTACGCCATCCTCGGGACCGACATCTCCTCGGAGGTGCTCGACCGTGCCCGGACGGCGATCTACCCGGCCGAGATGCTCGACGCCGTGCCGGCGGACCTGCGCCGCCGCTACGTGATGGTCGCGCGCGATCCGGCCCGGCGCGAGGGGCGGATCGTGCCGGAGCTGCGCGCCCGGGTGCGGTTCCAGCGGCTCAACCTGATGGACGAGACCTACCCGATCGACCGGGACGTCGACCTCATCTTCTGCCGCAACGTGCTGATCTACTTCGACAAGCCGACCCAGAAGGCGGTGGTCGCGCGCCTGGCCGGGCACCTGCGCCCCGGCGGCTACCTGATCGTCGGCCATTCCGAATCCATGGCGGGCGTCGGCGTGGCCGGCCTCGACCAGATCTCCTCGACCGTCTTCGGCAAGCTGCGGGATTCCGGCCGGTGAGCGCGTCCAGACCGATCCGCGTCCTGATCGTCGACGACTCGGCCTCCGTCCGCCAGACGCTGTGCAGCATCCTGGGGACGGCGCCCGACATCGAGATCCTGGGCACCGCCGCCGATCCGTTCATCGCGGCGCGCCGCATCCAGGAGGAGATCCCGGACGTCATCATCCTCGATCTCGAGATGCCGCGCATGGACGGCCTGACGTTCCTGCGCAAGATCATGGCGCAGAAGCCGCTCCCGGTGATCGTCTGCTCGACCCTGACCGAGGCCGGGTCCCGGATCCTGTTCGAGGTGCTGGAGGCGGGCGCCGTCGACGTGCTGCCGAAACCGCGCGTTGACACCCGCCAGTTCCTGCTCGAATCCACGGTCCGGGTCTGCGACGCGGTCCGGGCCGCCGCCCGGGCCAAGCTGCGCGGGAGCCGGCCGTCCCGGCCGCTGGTGGAGGCGAAGCTCTCGGCCGACGTCGTCCTGCCGCCGCCCGTGCCCGGGCGCGTCGTGGCCGGGACCGACCGGATCGTCTGCATCGGCGCGTCGACGGGCGGCACGGAGGCGCTGCGCGACGTGCTCGAGGTGCTGCCCGCCGAGTCCCCCGGTCTCGTCATCGTGCAGCACATGCCGGAGCACTTCACGGCGGCGTTCGCCAAGCGCCTGAACGGCCTCTGCGCGATCGCCGTCAAGGAGGCGGAGGACGGCGATCCCGTGGTGCGCGGTCGCGCCCTGATCGCCCCGGGCGGGCGGCACCTCATGGTCGAGCGCCGGGGCGGCAGCTACGCGGTGTCGGTGAAGGACGGTCCCCTCGTCGCGCGCCACCGACCGTCGGTCGACGTCCTGTTCCGGTCGGCCGCCCGGGCCGCGGCCGCGAACGCGCTCGGCATCCTGCTGACCGGCATGGGCGACGACGGCGCCAACGGCCTGCTGGAGATGCGTCGCGCCGGGGCGCAGACGGTCGCCCAGGACGAGGCGAGCTGCGTCGTGTTCGGGATGCCCAAGGAGGCGATCGACCGCGGTGCGGCCGCCAAGATCCTGCCGCTGGAGCAGATGCACCTGGAGATCCGGCGCTTCGGCCTGCCCGCGGCGCGCTGAAGCCGCGCCGAGGGCCGGTGCCGGCTCAAGAGTGGTCGCGTTGCCCGGCCAGCGCGTCGGCCACCGCCCGGCGCCCTCGCGTGCGGCTGGACGGCTGGTCCGCTGCGCGCCGCGTCCGGCCCGTACCCGTCTTCACCGACCGGCCTCGAGGAAGCTTCTTGCTTCCGCCGCGCCGCGCGCTGCGCTGCGTGATCTGTTCAGGGTGGGGACCCTGTTCCTGCGTCCCGGAATCCAGCAGGTGCTGAACACCGGGCGGATGCTCGGGCACGCGGAACAGGCGGGCCAGCCCGTCGGCGACGCCCCGGAGAACGGCATCGGCCTGCTCGTGATCGTCCTGGCCCTGTACGACGATGAAACTCATCTGCGCACCCGGATGGTTCGTTCAGGTCCTCAACTCGACACGCTGCGAAGGGTTGCCTGGGCCTGTCGGAAGTCATCCGACGATCATGCGAATCCACACGTCATGAACGTCATGTAATCAACTGGTGGTCGTATCTCGGTGAATAATGAATGATTGTGCCCGGTGGTGACGGCGACTCGCCACGATTCCCGGAGTCTTGCTCAACGCACGGTCGGATCGCGTTCGGGGCGATACCGGGCAGAGTTGTGCTGGTGCGCCACGGCACGCGCTGCGCAGCGCGACGGTAGTTCAGTGACCGGTCAGGGCCGATCCGGCCGGCCGGCTCACGCGGCGTAGCGGTCGAGGGCCAGATCGTCGCTCGCGATCTCCGGCGCCCGTCCGGACACGAGGTCGGCGAGCAGGCGGCCCGATCCGCAGGCCATCGTCCAGCCCAGCGTGCCGTGACCGGTGTTGGTGAACAGGTTCCCGACCCGCGTGCCCCCGACGATCGGCGTGCCGTCCGGCGTCATCGGCCGCAGGCCGGTCCAGAACGCGGCTCGGTCGAGGTCGCCGCCGGCCGGGAACAGGTCCTGCACCGAGCGCGCGAGGGTCTCGCGGCGCGGCAGGCGCAGGGCGCTGCTGAACCCGGCGAGCTCGGCGGTGCCGCCGACGCGGATGCGGTCGCCGAGCCGGGTGATCGCGACCTTGTAGGTCTCGTCCATCACCGTCGAGACCGGCGCGGCCGCCGCGTCGGTGATCGGCAGCGTCAGGGAATAGCCCTTCACCGGGTAGACCGGCAGGGCGATCCCGAGGGGGCGCAGCAGGGCCGGCGTGTAGCTGCCCAGCGCCGCCACGTAGGCATCCGCCCGCAGGAGGTCGCCGTCGGCGGTCTCGACCGCCGTCACCCGGTCCCCGGCGTGATGCAGGCGCGCGATCGCCGTGCGGTAGCGGAAGGTGACGCCGAGGCCCTCGCAGATCGCGGCGAGGCGCTGCGTGAACAGGTGCGCGTCGCCGGTCTCGTCGCCCGGCAGCCGCAGGCCGCCGACGAAGACGTCGCGCACGGCGGCGAGCGCCGGCTCGGCACTGACGCAGCCGGCCGGGTCCAGCACCGTGTAGGGCACGCCGTAGGCATCGAGGACGCGGGTGTCGTCGCCGACATGGTCGAGCTGCTTCTGCGTCCGGAAGAGCTGGAGCGTGCCCTTCTCCCGGTGGTCGTAGGCGATGCCGGTCTCGGTGCGCAGGTCGCGCAGCGCGTCGCGGCTGTACTCGGCGAGTCGGACCATGCGGCCCTTGTTCCGCTGGTAGGCCTCCTCGGTGCAGTTCGCGAGCATGCGCGTGAGCCACGCGTAGAGGCGGGGCTCGAGCCGCGGCCACAGCACCAGGGGGCGGTGCCGCATCATCAGCCACTTGAGCGCCTTCACGGGGATCCCGGGCGCCGCCCAGGGGGCCGAGTAGCCGGGCGAGACCTGCCCGGCATTGGCGAAGCTGGTCTCCAGGCCGGAGCCCGGCTGGCGCTCCAGCACGGTGACCTGATGGCCGGCCCGGGCGAGGTAGTAGGCCGAGGTGACGCCGACGACGCCGCCGCCGAGGATGAGGACGTGCATGGCGGGCCTCAGGCTCCGAGATAGATGCGGTGGAAGCGGTGGCCGAGGCTGGTCAGGACCTCGTAGCCGATCGTGCCGGCCGCCGCGGCGACGGCGTCGACGTCGCGCTCCGGCCCGACGATGTCGACGAGCGCCCCCGGCCCGAGGGTGCCGGGCGCCACGTCGGTGACGTCGAGGACGAGGCTGTCCATCGAGACGCGCCCGATCACAGGCAGCCGGACACCGCCGAACCACGCCGCGCCGCCCGCCGTGCTGCGGAAGAACCCGTCCGCGTAGCCGATCGCGACCGTGGCGAGGCGGCTGTCCCGGGCGACCGTGGCCGCGTGGCCGTAGCCGACCGGCGTCCCCGCCGGGACGCCGCGCGTCTGCATCACGCGGGCCCGCAGGCCGATCACCGGCCGCATCGGGTTCGGAGCGCCCTCCTGCGGGGCGATCCCGTAGAGGGCGGCGCCGGGGCGCACGAGGTCGAAGTGGAGGTCCGGACCGAGGAAGATCCCCGACGAGGCCGCGAGGCTCGCCGGCACCGTCGGCAGGCGCCGCCGGACCGCCTGGAAGGCGGACAGCTGCGCCGCGTTGACCGGGCTGTCGGGCTCGCCCGCGCAGGCGAGGTGGCTCATCACCAGCCGCAGGTCGAGGCCGGCGAGGGCGTTTGGCCGGTCGAGGAGCGCGCCGACCTCGTCCGGGGCGAGGCCGAAGCGGGCCATGCCGGTATCGACCTGGAGGATCGCCGGCAGGCGCCGCGCGCGCCGCCGGGCCAGGCCCTGCCAGCCGCCGAGCTGGGACAGGTCGTTGAGGACGGGCACGAGGTCGTGGTCCGCGCAGGTCGCCTCGCTGCCCGGGGCGGCGCCGTTGAGCACGGCGATCGCCGCCCCGGGCCCGAGGATGGACCGGAGGGCGACGCCCTCGCCGACCTGGGCGACGAAGAAGTGCCGGCAGCCCGCGGCGGCCAGGACCGGCGCGACCCGGTCGGCGCCGAGGCCGTAGGCGTCCGCCTTGACGACGGCCGCGCAGGCGGCCGTCCCGGCTCGCGCGGCGAGCAGGCGGTAATTCTCCGCGATGGCCGCGAGATCGATCGTGAGGAGGGCGGAGGCTGTCCCGGCCGGGCCCGCATCGGGCCGGAGCTCGCGGTCGATCATGCTCATGGCGGCCCTCGGAGCGGCGCTCGGATGCAGTGCCAAAAGGCTACACGAAGGATCGTCGGACGAGCGTGCATCCTGTCGAAGAGATTTGAATTTCGAGCTTGGCCGTGGAAATATCTGCGGCCAGTTCGAAGATCCTGCGAGGCGCGCGTGGACGCGATCGACCGCCGCATCATCCAGGCCCTGCGCGGCGACGGCCGGATCAGCAACGCGGATCTCGCCGCGGCGGTCGGCCTGTCGGCGTCCGCCTGCCATCGCCGCGTGCGGCTGCTGGAGGAATCCGGAATCATCCGGGGCTACACCGCGCTGATCGGCGGCGCGGTCGACGGGCCGGGCCTCGTGGTTCTCACGCAGTTCACCCTGGACCGCCAGACCGAGGACTATCTCAACCGGTTCGAGGCGGCCGTCCGGCGCTGTCCCGAGGTGCAGGACTGCTATCTGATGACCGGGACGGCCGATTACCTCGTGAAGCTCAAGGTGATCGACGCGGCCGACTACGAGCGGCTGCACAAGGATGTCCTGTCGCGGCTGCCGGGGGTCGCCCGGCTGCAATCGAGCTTCGCGATCCGGACCGTCGTGGCCGCCGGCCGGCCGCTCTGAAGGAAGCCCCGCCATGACGCCGAGCACCGAACCGCGCTGGGACGCCCCCTGCGACCTGCGCCTCCACGACGCCGCGCTCGCCGAGGGAAGCCGGGCGACGATCGACATCCGGGGCGGCCGCGTGGCGGCGCTGCGGGATCCCGGCGCGCCGCTCCCGCCCGCCGGCCGCACGATCGATCTCGGCGGTGCCCTGGTGCTGCCGGGCCTGTCGGACGGGCACGTCCACCTCGACAAGTGCCTGCTCGGCCTGCCGTGGCGCCCGCACGCGGCGGCGGGGTCCGTCCGCGCGATCATCGACGACGAGAAGGCGTTCCGCCGCGCCACGCGGATCCCGCTCGCCGAGCAGGGCGCCGAGGCGCTGCTCGAACGCATGCTCCGCGGCGGCACGACGAGCCTGCGGACCCATGTCGACGTCGACGACGTCACGCGGCTCGACCACCTCGCCCAGATCCTCGACCTGCGGGCGCGCTGGGCCGACCGCCTGCAGATCCAGATCGTCGCCTTCCCGCAGAGCGGGATCCTGGGCTGCCCGCCGGTCGCCGACGACCTGGACGCGGCCCTGCGGATGGGCGCGGACCTCGTCGGCGGCCTCGACCCCGTCGGCATCGACGGAGACCGCGACGGTCACCTGGACATCGTCTTCGCCCTGGCCGAGCGGCACGGGCGGGGCATCGACATCCATCTCCACGAGGGCGGCGCGGCCGGACTCGCCACGATCGCGGCGATCGCGGCCCGGACAGCGGCGGCCGGGCTCGGCGGGCAGGTCACGATCAGCCACGCCTTCGCCCTCGCGGAGGCCGACGACCTGGAACTCGGCCGGATCGCCGAGGCCCTGAACCGGGCCGGCGTCGCGATCCTCAGCAGCGTGCCGGGCGGGGCCCGATGCCCGCCGATCCCGCGGCTGCGCGCGCTCGGCGTCCCGGTCTGCCTCGGCACCGACAACGTCCGCGACTGCTGGAACCCCGCCACGGTCACCGGCATGGTCGCCCGCGCCCAGCTCGCCGCCTACCGGTTCGACCTGCGCACCGACGCGGACCTCGCGGCGTTGCTGGCGCCGATCACCGCCGTCCCGGCGCGGGTGCTGGGCCTCGGTCCGGGCGCGGTGGCGCCCGGCGCGCGGGCCGACCTGATCGCCTTCGCGGCCGGCGGCGTGCCGCAGGTGATCGTGGAGCGCCAGGAGCCCGTGCTGGTCGTGGCGCGGGGCGCCGTCGCGGTCGACCGGCGCGGCGCGGCCGCCGGGGACCCGCCGCCGTGAACGACCGCGCGCTCCGCTACCTGCTGGCCGTCGTGCGCGCGGGCTCGGTCCGGGCGGCCGCCGATGTCCTGAACGTCGCCGCCTCGGCGGTGAGCCGGCAGATCATCGAGCTGGAGGCGCAGGTCGGCGAGACCCTGCTCGAGCGCCTGCCCCGGGGCGTGGTCCCCACCGAGGCCGGCCGCCTCGTCGCCGAGCACGCGCAGCGGCAAGCCGACGAGGCGGCCCTGCTGGAGGACCAGCTGAAGCGCCTGCGCGGGGTGCAGCAGGGCACGGTCAGCCTGCGCTGCGGCGCCGGCTTCCTGATCGACCTCCTCGACAACGCCCTGGCCGGCTTCGCCCAGGACCATCCGGGCATCGCCTATCAGGTCGAGATCGGCACGACCGACGGGATCCTCGCGGCGATCGCCCGGGGGGACGCGGATATCGGCCTCGTCTACAACCCGCCCGCGCACCCGGACGTCCGCGGGATCGTCTCCGCCCGGCAGCCGCTCCTCGCCGTCCTGCCGATGGGGCATCCCCTCGCCGACGGGGCGGCCCCCGTCCCGCTGCGCAGCTTCGCCACCGAACCCGCCGCCCTCCTGCCCCCCGACCACGGGGTCCGGCAGCTGATCGGCCGCGTCGAGGCCGACGGCGGATTCCGGCTGGTGCCGCGGCTGGAGACGGCGTCCTTCGAGCTGCACCGCCGCTTCGTGATGGCCGCCATGGGCGTCGCGTTCCTGCCCCGCTTCGTGGTCGCGGCCGAGCTGCGCGACGGCCTCCTCGCGGCGGTTCCCCTGCGCGACGCCATCCTGTCGGAGGCGAGCGCCCACCTCGTCATCCGCGCGGGGCGGCGCCTGCCGGAGGGCGCGGCGCGGCTGCTCGGCTGGCTGGCCGACCACATGGTGGCGTTCCGGCCGCCGCCGGCGTGACGCGAGCGTGCGGATTTTCCGCACGCTTCGTGCAGAAATCGGTTGTTGTCGCAACACTCGTTTGCCGGAACTATCGTGCCGCTTCGTGAGGACGGATCGGCATGACCATCGCAACGGTAGGCGTCGTCGGGCTCGGCAACATGGGTCTGGGCATGGCCACGACCCTGGCCCGCAAGGGCTTCGCGGTCCTGGGCTACGACCTCAGTCCGGCCCGGCGCCCCGCCGCCGAGGCGGCCGGCGTCACCGTCCTCGACGCCCTCAACGACGTGCTCGGCCGGGCCGACGCCCTGGTGTTCTCGCTGCCGCTGGCGCGGGACGTGGAGGCGGTGGTCACCGCGGAGGGCGGGCTCCTGTCCCGGACCGACCGGAAGGTGGTGGTGATCGACACCTCGACCTCGGATCCCGGCACGACCCGCCGCCTCGCCGAGCGCCTTGCCGCGGCCGGTCACGCCCTCCTCGACGCCCCCGTGAGCGGTGGCCCGTCCGGCGCCGCCGAGGGCACCCTGACCATGATGATCGGCGGCGCCGAGGCGGATTACGAGCTGGCCCGGCCGGTCCTGGAGGCCATGTCGGCCCGCGCGCCGCATGTCGGGCCATCGGGCGCCGGCAACATCGTCAAGCTCGTCAACAACCTGCTGGTCGCGGCCCATCTCGTGACCACCGGCGAGGCCCTGCGCCTCTCCGAGGCGGCGGGCCTCTCGGCCGAGGAGGCCGTCAAGGTCGTCAACACCGCGACCGGCCGCAGCGCGATCAGCGAGGTCATGGTCCCGCGCTGGGTCCAGTCCGGCACCTTCGACAGCGGCTTCTCGGCCGGCCTGATGCGCAAGGACGTGCGCCTCGCCCTCGAACTCGCCGCCGAATGTGGGATCGACCTGCCGCTCTCCGCCGAGGTGAAGCGGATCTGGCAGGCGACGCAGGCCGCCATCCCCGACACGGCCGACTTCACCCGCATGGCCGATTACCGCGATCCCAAGGGAGCCCACTGATGTCCGGCACGCCGCACTCGCCCGCCGCCGACCGGGTCGCCGCCCTCCTGGCCGACCTGCTGCCGGGCGGCCGCATCGGCAGCGTCGTGGCCGGCGAGATCCTCGCCGGGACCGGCGCCGCCCTCGATCTCACCAACCCCGCCGACGGCGGCGTGCTCGCGACCTTCGCCGATGCCGGCCCGTCGGTCGTCGAGGCCGCCATGGCGGCGGCAAGCGACGCCCAGCGCGCGTGGTGGGGGATGACCGCTGCCGCCCGCGGCCGCGCGCTCTGGGCGGTCGCCGCCCTGGTCCGGCAGCATGCCGGCGCGCTCGCCGAGCTGGAGACCCTCTCGGCCGGCAAGCCGATCCGCGACACCCGCGGCGAGGTCGCCAAGGTCGCCGAGATGTTCGAGTACTACGCCGGCTGGTGCGACAAGCTGCACGGCGACGTCATCCCGGTCCCGACCTCGCACCTGAACTACACCCGCCACGAGCCCTTCGGGACCGTGGTGCAGATCACCCCATGGAACGCCCCGATCTTCACCGCGGGCTGGCAGATCGCGCCGGCGATCTGCGCCGGCAACGCCGTGGTGCTGAAGCCCTCCGAGCTGACGCCCCTGACCTCGCTGGCGCTGGGCCTGCTCTGCGACCGCGCCGAGGGGATGCCCCGCGGCCTCGTCTCGGTCCTGGCGGGCGCCGGCCCGACCACCGGCGCCGCCGCGGTCGCCCATCCCGAGACGCGGCTGGTCGTGTTCGTCGGCTCGGCCGAGGCGGGCGCGCAGATCGCCGCCGCGGCGGCCCGCGCCATCGTGCCGAGCGTGCTGGAGCTCGGCGGCAAGTCGGCCAACATCGTGTTCGCCGACGCCGACCTCGACCGGGCGCTGATCGGCGCGCAGGCCGCGATCTTCGGCGGCGCCGGCCAGAGCTGCGTGGCGGGCTCCCGGCTCCTCGTGCACCGCTCGATCCACGCGTCCTTCGTCGAGCGCCTGTCCCGCGCCGCCGCGCGCATCCCGGTGGGCGCGCCGACCGACCCGGAGATGCAGATCGGCCCGATCAACAACCGGTGCCAGCGGGACAAGATCGCCGACATGGTCGAGGCCGCCGCGGGGGCGGGCGCTACGATCGCGACCGGCGGGGCCTGCCCCGCCGCCTTACGCGACACGGGCGGCTTCTACTACGGCCCGACCATCGTGGACGGGGTCGCGCCGGACGCGGCGATCGCCCGGGAGGAGGTGTTCGGCCCGGTCCTGGCGGTCCTGCCGTTCGACGGCGAGGACGAGGCGGTCGCACTCGCCAACGGCACGCCCTACGGCCTCGCCGGCGCGGTCTGGACCGGCGACGGCGGGCGCGGCCACCGGGTCGCGGCGGCGCTTCGGGCCGGCACCGTCTGGGTGAACGGCTACAAGACCATCAACGTGGCCTCGCCGTTCGGCGGCTTCGGCCGCTCGGGTTTCGGCCGCTCCTCCGGCCGCGAGGCGCTGATGGCCTACACCCAGACCAAGAGCGTCTGGGTCGAGACCGCCGCCGCGCCGGCCGTGACCTTCGGCTACGTGGGCTGAGCCCGACGCCACGGGCGCAATGACCGAGACGATCTAATGCCGAGCCGGCGATCAAGACCGGCAGGCGGAGCAACGGGCAGCCCCGAGGGGGGCCAAGGAGGATGACGATGGCGGGGGAACTGTTTGCGACGAACACGCGGCCGGTCGCGCCGCCCGTCTCGGGCGGAGGTAAGCTGACGCTGTTCCTGCTCGCCCTCGTCATCGTCGTCATCGCGGAGGCGATCGGCAACGTCAGCATCCCGGTGGGCGCCGGCAAGATCGTGCTGCTCCCGCTGCTGTGGGCCCTGCTGCTGGGCGGCGCGCTGGGGCTGATGAGCCCGCGCCTGCCCGGGCCGCTGCGGCTGTCGGGCGCCCTGCAGAACGCGGCCGGCGCCTACCTGCAGCCGGCGCTCCTGATCTTCATCGCCAAGCTCGGCCTGCTCGTGGGCGGCTCGCTGCCGAAGATCCTCGCCTCGGGCTGGGCCCTGGCCTTCCAGGAATTCGGCCACTTCTTCGGCACGATGGTGTTCGGCCTGCCGGTGGCGCTCCTGCTCGGCATCAAGCGCGAGGCGATCGGCGCGACCTTCTCGGTCGGCCGCGAGCCCAGCCTCGCCATCATCGGCGAGCGCTACGGCATGGACTCGCCGGAGGGGCGCGGCGTGCTGGCCGAGTACCTGACCGGCACGGTGTTCGGCGCGGTGTTCATCGCCCTGCTGGCCGGGTTGATCACCAGCCTCGGCATCTTCAACCCGCTGGCGCTGGCGATGGGGGCCGGGGTCGGCTCCGGCAGCATGATGGCCGCGGCCTCGGGGGCGATCGCGGCCCAGCAGACGCCCGAGGTCGCCAAGGACGTCGCCACCTTCGCGGCGGCCAGCAACCTCGTGACCACCACGATCGGCACGTACTTCACCCTGTTCCTGTCGCTGCCCTTCACGATCTGGGCCTACGGCAAGCTGGAGCCGATCCTCGGCCGCAACCGGCCGGACGCCGCCCGCCCGGCGGCCGCCGACCCGCAGGCGCCGGCCCATCAGCCGGCCCACGGGGAGGTGCGGATCGGCCTCGGCGAGACCGTGCTCGCCTGGATCCTGATCGGCGCCTACGGGCTCATCGGCAACTGGCTGACCTACGGAATCGTCCCCGACGCGAGCGTCGTGGCCGGGATGGCGATCATCATCGGCACCGTGCTCGCCGGCTGGGGCCTCTACCTGCTCCTCGGCCGGCGCCTACCCGCCGTCCTCTGGGTGTCGATCATCGGCATGGCGCTGACCTATCCCGGGACGCCCTACGCCGCCGAGATCGCCGCCCTGACCGGCAAGCTCAACTTCCTGGCGCTCGCCACGCCGATCCTGACCTTCGCGGGGCTCTCGGTCGCCAAGGACGTGCCCGCCTTCCGCCGCCTCGGCTGGCGGATCGTCGTGGTCTCGTTCATGGCCAATGCCGGGACCTTCCTCGGCGCGGCCCTCATCGCGCAGTTCTTCATGCACCCGCCGCTGGGGTGAACCGCCGCGCCGATCGGCGTAGGGTCCGGGCGGGGGATCGAGGCGCTTCGGCAGCCTCCCGTATCTGAGAGAGATCGCATGCGCATCGAGGCGGAGACCGTGGAGCGGATGGTCGCGTGGCGGCGCGACCTGCACGCCCATCCCGAGCTGGCCTTCCAGGAGGTCCGCACGGCGGATCTCGTCGCCCGGGAACTGGCCGCCTGCGGCCTGTCGGTGAAGACCGGGCTCGGGCGCACCGGCGTGGTCGGGACCCTGAGCCGGGGCGACGGCCCGACCATCGGCCTGCGCGCCGACATGGACGCCCTGCCGATCCAGGAGGCGACGGGCGCTGCTCACGCCTCCCGGACGCCCGGCGTGATGCATGCCTGCGGCCATGACGGCCACGTGGCGATGCTGCTCGGCGCGGCCCGGCACCTCGCGTCGCGCACCGACCTGTCCGGGACGGTCCACTTCATCTTCCAGCCGGCGGAGGAGTGCGAGGGCGGCGGGCGCGCCATGGTCGAGGACGGCCTGTTCCGGCTGTTCCCGTGCGATTCCGTCTACGGCCTGCACAACTGGCCGGGTTTGCCGCTGGGGACCTTCGCGACCCGGGTCGGCGCCATCATGGCCTCCCTCGACACGTTCGAGATCGCGGTCACCGGGTTCGGTACCCACGCGGCCATGCCGGAGCGCGGCACCGACACGCTGGTGGTCGCCTCCGAGATCGTCCTGGCCCTGCAGACCATCGTGAGCCGCCGGATCGCCCCCACGGACCCGGTCGTGCTCAGCGTCACGCAGATTCACGGCGGCGATGCTTACAACGTCATCCCCGAGCGCGCGGTCATCCGCGGCACGGTCCGCTGCCTGGACGAGGCCGTGCGCAAGCGCGTGGCCGAACTCGTCGAGGCGATCGCGGGCGGGACGGCCGCCACGCACGGCGCCCGCGCGGAGGTGGACTACCGGTTCGGCTACCCCGCCACCGTCAACACCGCCGACGCCGTCGGCACCGCCCTGGAGGCGGCCGGGGCCGTCCCGGACATCACCGCGCGCCGGGGCGAGGTCGGCCCCTCCATGGCGTCGGAGGATTTCGCCTACATGCTAGAGGCCTGCCCCGGCGCCTACGCGTGGATCGGGACCGACGGGACGCGCAAGAGCCTGCCGCTCCACAATCCGGGCTACGATTTCAACGACGAGGCCCTGCCGGTCGGCGCCGCCTACTGGGCCGCGCTGGGGGCGCACAGCCTCAGGCCGTGACGCGGCGCGCACCCTGAGAGATCGCCCGCGCCGGAGGCGCGGGCGATCCCGATGGCGGGCGTCAGGCCGCCATCGGCCCGTAACGCCGGTGACCCTTCACGTCGAAGCGGTCGAGCATCATGACCTTGTCCCAGGCCTTGACGAAGTCCGCCACGAAGCGCCGCTGGCCGTCGCTGCCCGCGTAGGCGTCGGCGATGGACCGGAGCTGCGCGTTCGAGCCGAAGACGAGGTCGCTGCGGGTCGCCTCGAACTTCGTCTGCCCG
>NZ_LMPY01000030.1:0-38379 GCF_001424445.1 Methylobacterium sp. Leaf361
CTCGTCAGGCTCATAACCTGAAGGTCACAGGTTCAAATCCTGTCCCCGCAACCAAATCCGACACACGGAACCCGCCGCGCTCAACAGCGCGGCGGGTTCTGCGTTTGTCCGGCCACGGACGGAGCCCGAACGCCCGAGCGAGTTCGCGATCAGGTTGCGCCACTGGCGTACCGTCGGTCCGCTTCCAGACCCTCCGTCGCTCACCGCCGAGGTGCGACCGCCACAAAGCGTCGCTGAGGTTGTTCTATCGGCTTTGAGGTATCGGCCAGCGACGCTCTGCGAATGCACAATCGATGGGCAGAAACGGCCTCGTAAGCTCTATAGCCGGCACCGCGTCGCACCTTCGGCTGTAGAGTGCAGGCCGCGTCAGGTCGCAGGGATAATTCGGCAATATCGATTGCGCACAAGCGAGACCCTGACAGGCATTACTCCTTGAGGTTGAGCGATCAAGATCGCTCTTATTACGCTATTTGGGACCGTATACCCCAGTTCCGAATTTAAGACTTGACGCTTCTTGCGAATGCGATTGTATCAGGCGTCCGAATCGCGACGCAGTGCTTGCGTTCTGGCGAGTTTCGTCATCACGAGAAGGCAACGCACGAGACATGGCCCAGTCGAACGGCGGCTCTCTCCGCCTCGTCACGCTCGCCTCCGAGATCGTCTCGGCCTATGTGAGCCACAATCACGTTCAGAGCGCGGATCTGCCTGGCCTCCTCAACGAGGTGCACGCGGCGATTCGGGGGGTCTGCGACGCCGGCCAGAGCCCGCCGATCGCCAAGGCGACCGCGCAGGAGATCCGGCGCTCGATCAATCCGGACTTCCTGATCTCGTTCGAGGACGGGAAGCCCTACAAGACGCTGCGCCGGCACCTCACCCTGCGCGGCCTGACACCGGAGGCCTACCGCGCCAAGTGGGGCCTCGCCTCGGACTACCCGATGACGGCCCAGAGCTATTCCGAGCAGCGCTCGCAGCTCGCCCGCTCCCTGGGCCTCGGGCAGCCGCGCGCCGCGGCGCCGGAACCCGAAGCCGAGCCCGCGCCGCAGCCCGCCGGGAAGCGGCGGGCGCGCAGCAAGGAAGCCGTCTGACGGCGACACGCCCCGCCTGCGGCGAAGGTGTCGTCGACCTGCCGCAATCGGCCTCGATAGCGTGGGGCCGCACGGTGCGCCTGCCTTGTCTCGGCCTGGACGGCGCGCCCGCCCAGACGCCGGAGCCCTGCATGCTGACCCGCCTCACCCTGCCCGCCCTCGTCGCAGCCCTGCTGGCCGCCAGCCCGGCCGCGGCGCAGATGGCGCGGACGGAGACCCGGGAGCCCGCGAAGGACGGCACCGCGAAGGTCGTGCCGCTGAGCAAGGCCGACGTGCAGCTCTCCTTCGCCCCCGTGGTGAAGCGGGCCGCGCCCTCGGTGGTGAACGTCTACGCCTCCCACGTGGACAAGCGCTCCAGCGCGCGCACCAGCGCCATGGAGGAGTTCATGCGCCGCTTCTTCGGCGAGCCGGAGGGCGGCCGCGGCCCCCGGGGTGACCGGGCGCAGCGCTCCCTGGGCTCGGGCGTGCTGGTCGATGCCGACGGGCTCGTGATCACCAACAACCACGTCATCGACAACATGAACGAGGTGCGGATCGCCCTGGCGGATCGCCGCGAGTTCGAGGCCACGATCGTGATGCGCGACACCCGCACCGACCTCGCGGTGCTCAAGATCAAGGAACCGCCGAAGGGCCTCGTGCCGATGCCGTTCGGCGATGCCGACGCCCTGGAGGTCGGCGACTTCGTGATGGCGATCGGCAACCCGTTCGGCGTCGGCCAGACGGTGACGCAGGGCATCGTCTCGGCGCTGGCGCGCACGCAGGTCGGCTCCGCGGACTACCAGTACTTCATCCAGACCGACGCGGCGATCAACCCGGGCAATTCCGGCGGCGCGCTGGTGGACCTGCGCGGCCAACTCGTCGGCATCAACACCGCGATCTACTCGCAGTCGGGCGGCAGCCACGGCATCGGCTTCGCGATCCCGGTGGGCATGGTCAAGGCGGTGGTCGACGCCGCCCGGGACGGGGCGAACGTCGTGCGCCGGCCCTGGCTCGGGGCGCGCATCCAGAGCGTGACGCCCGACATCGCCGACAGCATGGGCCTCGACCACCCGACCGGCGTGCTGGTGGCGAGCCTCCAGCCCAAGAGCCCGGCCGAGGAGGCGGGCCTGAAGCGCGGCGACCTGATCCTCACGGTCGACGGCCAGGAGGTCGCCGATCCGGAGGCCTTCGGCTACCGCTTCGCCCTGAAGGGCGTGCAGGGCCACGCCCGGTTCGGGATCCTGCGCGGCACGACCCGTCAGACGGTCCCGGTCAAGCTCGCCCCGGCTCCCGAGACGCGTCCCCGGGACGCGCTCAAGGTGAAGACCCGCTCGCCCTTCCTCGGCGCGACCCTCGTCAACACCTCGCCGGCGGTGGCCGAGGAGATGCAGGTGGACTTCCCGGCCGAGGGCGTGGCCGTGCAGGCGGTGGACGAGAACTCCATCGCGGCCCGGGTCGGGCTGCAGAAGGGCGACGTGATCGTGGCGGTCAACGGCGTGCCGATGGCGACCACCAAGGACCTCGACCGGGTCACCCGCAACAGCCTCAATTCCTGGGAGGTCGCGATCAACCGCAACGGCGAGATCCTGACCTCGGTGTTCGGCGGCTGATCCCGTCGCGGGGCGCCAGGTCCGTGGCCGTGGGCAAGCCCCGGCTCCCGGCTTGCGCCCCCGGCCGCGCCCGGTGTTGATGCGCGGATGTCCGACCTGTTCGCCTCCGCGGAGACACCCGCCGCGCCGGATCCCGGCCGCCCCCCCGGCGCCGAGGCCGCCCGCCCGCTGGCAGACCGGCTGCGCCCGCAGACCCTCGCCGAGGTCGTCGGCCAGGAACACCTGACCGGGGAGGGCGGGGCGCTCACGCGCCTGCTGCGGGGACGGACGCTCGGCTCGCTGATCTTCTGGGGGCCGCCCGGCACCGGCAAGACCACGGTGGCGCGGCTGCTCGCCCAGGGCACCGACCTGCATTTCGAGCAGATCTCGGCGATCTTCTCCGGCGTGCCCGACCTGCGGAAGGTGTTCGAGGCGGCGCGCAAGCGGCGGGCGACCGGGCAGGGGACCCTGCTGTTCGTCGACGAGATCCACCGGTTCAACCGGGCCCAGCTCGACGCCTTCCTGCCGGTGATGGAGGACGGGACCGTCACGCTGGTGGGCGCGACGACGGAGAACCCGTCCTTCGAGCTGAACGCCGCGCTCCTGTCCCGCGCCCGGGTGCTGCTGTTCCGGGCCCTCGATCCGGGCGCCGTCGCGCGGCTGCTGGTCCGGGCCGAGGCGCTGACGGGCCAAGCCCTGCCGCTTACCGAGGAGGCGCGCGGCGTTCTGGTCCGCATGGCCGACGGCGACGGCCGCGCGGCCCTGACCCTGGCGGAAGAGGTCTGGCGCTCGGCCCGCCCCGGCGAGACCCTCGACGCCGAGGCGCTGCAAGCGATCGTGCAGCGGCGCGCGCCCATCTACGACAAGGCGCAGGAGGGCCACTACAACCTGATCTCGGCGCTCCACAAGACCGTGCGCGGCTCGGATCCGGACGCGGCGCTCTACTATCTCTGCCGGATGCTCGATGCCGGGGAGGACCGGCTGTTCATCGCCCGCCGGCTCGTGCGCATGGCGGTGGAGGATATCGGGCTCGCCGACCCGCAGGCGCTGGTGGTGGCCAACGCCGCCAAGGACGCTTTCGACTTCCTCGGCAGCCCCGAGGGCGAGCTGGCCCTCGCCCAGGCGGCGATCTACCTCGCCTGCGCGCCGAAATCGAACGCCGTCTACGAGGCCTACAAGGCCGCGACGCGGCTGGCCAAGGAGGCGGGCTCCCTGCCGCCGCCGCGGACCATCCTCAACGCGCCGACCAAGCTGATGAAGCGGATCGGCTACGGCGAGGGCTACCGCTACGACCACGACGAGCCCGACGCCTTCTCGGGCCAGGATTACTGGCCCGACGCGCTCGGGCGCCAGCACCTCTACCAGCCGACCGAGCGGGGCTACGAGACCCGGCTCGCCGAGCGCCTCGACCGGTGGGAGGCGCTGCGCAAGGCGCGGCGCGGGGAGGGGTAGGGGGCCCATCCCGTTTCTGCTCGATGGCTCCGGCGCCGTCAGTGCGAGCGGAGCGAAGCAATCCAGCAGCCCCACGATTCCTGACGTCGCGCTGCCCTAGGTCACGTCGCCGCGCTCGCGATGACGGCGCGGGCGGCGTCAACCGAGGCCGCATCAGAGATCGAGCGGCGCGTTGTCGATCACCTCCTTCATGACGAAGAAGGTCCGGGTCTGGCGCACCCCCGGCAGGCCGATCAGCGTGGCGCTGTGGAGGCGGTTGAAGTCGGCCATGTCGGAGACCCGGATCTTCAGCATGTAGTCGAAGTCTCCGGCCACGAGGTGGCAGTCGAGGAGCGCGGGGATCGCGCGCACGGCGGCCTCGAACTCCGAGAAACTCTCGGGCGTCGAGCGGTCGAGCACGACGCCGACGAAGACCAGGGTGCCGCGCCCGACCCGCATCGGATCGATCAGCGCCCGGACCGCCCGCACGAACCCGTCCGCGAACAGGCGCTGGATCCGGCGATGGCAGGTGGCCGCGCTAGTGCCGACCCGCTCGGCGATCTCGGCATTCGCCATGCGCCCGTCCGTCTGGAGGAGGCGGAGGATCTTCTGGTCGATCCGATCGAGCCCTGCGGACATGGATGATTCTTTCGGATGCGGCGCGAAATCCGGAATGCTCCGTAGCCAGTCTGGTCAGCAGCGCAAGTCAAGGTCTGTTCATGCTCGAAGATCGAGAGCACCTTTCATCCCGGATCGGGTAGTTTCTCCCCGCGCCTCGAAGACGGAGCCGGGCCTCGCGCCGGGCCGTCGCCGAGGCCTCGCTTCGAAGCGCCCGGGCGGACCGAGACCGCTGCTGCCCCGGGGGCGCCCCGAGACCCGGAGAGACCCGATGCTGGACAAGTTCGAGCGCTATCCCCTGACCTTCGGCCCGACGCCGATCGAGCCGCTCAAGCGCCTGACGGCCCATCTCGGCGGCGAGGTCGAGTTGTACGCCAAGCGCGAGGATTGCAATTCCGGGCTCGCCTACGGCGGCAACAAGCTGCGCAAGCTCGAGTACATCGTGCCGGACGCGATCAAGAGCGGCGCCGACACGCTTGTGTCGATCGGCGGCGTGCAGTCGAATCACACCCGCATGGTCGCGGCGGTAGCCGCCAAGATCGGGATGAAGTGCCGGCTGATCCAGGAGGCCTGGGTGCCCCACGAGGACGCCGTCTACGACCGGGTCGGCAACATCCTCCTGTCGCGGATCATGGGCGCGCAGACGCAGCTCGTGGATGACGGGTTCGACATCGGCATCCGCGATTCGTGGAAGCGGGCGCTCGCCGAGGTCGAGGCCGAGGGCGGCAAGCCCTACGCGATCCCGGCCGGCGCCTCCGTGCACAAGTACGGCGGGCTCGGCTACGTCGGCTTCGCGGAGGAGGTGCGCAAGCAGGAGGCCGAGATGGGCCTGCGCTTCGACTACGTGGTGGTCTGCACGGTGACGGGCTCGACCCATGCCGGCATGCTGGTGGGCTTCTCGGCCGACGGGCGCGCCCGCAACGTCATCGGCATCGACGCCTCCTGCACCCCGGCCCAGACCAAGGCCCAGGTCCTCGACATCGCCCAGAACACCGCCGCCCTGGTCGGCGCGGGCGACATCGTGGCCGACGACGTGGTTCTCAACGAGGATTACGCCTACCCGGTCTACGGCGTGCCCTCGCGGGAGACCGTGGAGGCGATCCGCCTCTCGGCCCGGCTCGAGGGGATGATCACCGACCCGGTCTACGAGGGGAAGTCGATGCAGGGCATGATCGACCTCGTGAAGAAGGGCTTCTTCCCGAAGGGCTCGAAGGTGCTCTACGCCCATCTCGGCGGCGCGCCGGCGCTGAACGGCTACAGCTACACGTTCCGCAACGGCTGAGGCCTTCGGCAGCGCCGTCCTTGCGAGCGGAGCGAAGCAATCCAGCAGCGCCACGCTTCCTGACGTGGCGCGACCCTGGGTCACTTCGCTGCGCTCGTGATGACGGAGAGGGGCACCTCAACCGAACCGTTCCAGCGAAACCGAGTGAGGCGGATCGGCCCGATCCCTCACCGCCCTTCGCCCCTCTCATCCTGCGGTGCTGTGCAGCGGGCTCGGAGGGGCTCGGAGGGGCTCCGGAAGTCTCGCGAGCCCTCGGAGGCTCCTTCGCGGCGGCTTCGCCGCCCCTCGGGATGCGGTGATCGGACGGGTCCAGCGACTCCAGCGCATGGTCCCCTATATGACGGCGCGGGACCCGCACCGGAGAGGGCAGGGATGATCGCACCGGCACGCGCGCTGCTCCTCACGGCCCTGCTCGCCCTGGGCGCGCCCGCTGCGCGCTCCGCCTCGGGACCGGCCGTCGAGGCCGAGAACGGGATGGTGGTCTCGTCCCAGCGCCTCGCCTCGCAGGTGGGCGCCGACATCCTGAGGGCCGGCGGCAACGCCGTCGACGCCGCGGTGGCGGTCGCCTACGCCGAGGCGGTGGTGAACCCCTGCTGCGGCAACATCGGCGGCGGCGGCTTCCTGGTGCTCCACAGCGCCGACGGGCGCAGCCGCTTCATCAATTTCCGCGAGACCGCCCCGGCGGCCGCCACCCGGGACATGTATCTCGACGCTGCCGGCAACGTCGTGAAGGGCGCGAGCCTGCGCGGCTGGAAGGCGGCCGGCGTGCCCGGGACGGTGCTCGGCCTCAACACCGCCCTTGCCGCGTACGGGACCCTGCCGCTGGCGCGGGTGATGGCGCCGGCGATCGCGCTCGCCCGGGACGGGTTCGTGCTGACCCGGGGCGACACCGACATCCTCGAATCCGGCACGAAGCTGTTCGCGGGCCAAGCGAACGTCGCCCGGATCTTCCTGCGCCCGGACGGCAGCCCCTGGCGGCCCGGGGACCGGCTGGTCCAGGCCGACCTCGCCCGCACCCTCCAGGCCATCGCCGACCATGGCGCGGACGCGTTCTACAAGAGCGCGATCCCGGCAGCCGTGGAGGCGGCCTCCCGGGCGGGCGGCGGCCTGCTGACGGCCTCCGACTTCGCCGCCTACACGGTGACGCAGTCCGAGCCGCTCACCTGCCGCTACCGAGGCGCCACGATCCTGTCGGCGCCCCCGCCCTCGTCCGGCGGCACCACGCTCTGCGAGATCCTCAGCATCCTCGACGGCTACGACCTGCGGGCCGCCGGGTTCAACTCGGCCCGGACCGTACACCTGATGGTCGAGGCGATGCGGCGCGCCTACGCGGACCGCAACCTGCTGCTCGGCGACCCGGCCTTCGTGGAGAACCCGGTCGACCGGCTGGTGTCGCCGGCCTACGCGGAGACGCTCCGGGCCTCGATCCGCCCGGACCGGGCGACCCCATCGGCGGAGATCCGCCCGGATCCCGGCCCGGAGCCGCGGGAACGGCCCGAGACCACCCACATCTCGGTGATGGACAAGGCCGGCAACGCGGTCGCGCTGACCTACACGATCAACGGCTATTTCGGCGCCGGGGTGATCGCCGGCGACACGGGGTTCTTCCTCAACGACGAGATGGACGATTTCACGGTCAAGACCGGGGTGCCGAACCTGTTCGGCCTCGTGCAGGGGACCAGGAACGCGATCCAGCCGGGCAAGCGCCCGCTCTCGTCCATGGCGCCCACGATCGTGCTGCGCGACGGCAAGGTCGCGCTGGTGGCGGGCTCGCCGGGGGGCTCGCGGATCATCACGATCAACGCCCAGACGCTGATCAACGTGCTCGATTTCGGCATGGAGCCGCAGGAGGCGGTGGACGCCCCGCGCATCCATCACCAGTGGCTGCCCGACACGGTCTACGCCGAGCCCTTCGCGCTCTCGGCGGACACCCAGGCCATCCTCAGGGGCATGGGCCACACGATCGTCGAGCAGAGGCCCTGGGGGGCGCAGGAGCTCATCGCGATCTGGGCCGCGGCGCCCGCCCTGCCGAAGGCCGCGTCGTCGGGCAACGACGCCTCGCGCACGGAGCGGATGCGGCCGGGCCTGCTCTACGGCGCCAACGACAACCGTCGGCCGGCCGGCGCGGCGGTGGGGGAGTAGGGGGCGGGCGGCTTGACGCGGACAACCCCGTCATTCCGGGCACGCCGGCCTCGTCCGGGAGGGCAGGGTGGGGTGAGGCCCGGAGGCACCCGCCACGAGCGAGACCGGGGGTTCAGCCCTCTCCCACCTCCCGCGCCACCGCGCGGAACCCGATGTCGCGCCGGCAGAAACCCTCCGGCCAGTCGATCCGGGCCACCGCCGCGTAGGCGCGGGCCTTGGCGTCCGTGACGCTGTCGCCGAGGGCCGTCACCGCCAGGACCCGGCCGCCATCGGCCAGCAGCTGCCCGCCCTCGGCGCGGGTGCCGGCCTGGAACACGTGGACCCCGTCGCCCTCGGCGGCGTCGACGCCCCGGATCACCGAGCCCCGGACCACGGCGCCCGGATAGCCGGCCGCCGCCATCACCACGGTGAGGGCCGCCCGGTGCGGATCGAATTCCAGGCTCACGCCGGAGAGGTCGCCCTCGCAGGCCGAGAGCAAGGCCGGCACGAGGTCGGAGGCGAGGCGCGGCATCAGCACCTGCGCCTCGGGGTCGCCGAAGCGGGTGTTGTACTCGATCAGCTTGGGGCCGTCGGCGGTGAGCATCAGGCCGGCGTACAGGATGCCGGTGAACGGGCAGCCGCGGGCCCGCATGCCGGCAAGCGTCGGCGCGATGATCTCGGCCATGACCCGGGCCTCGATCTCCGGGGTGACCACCCGGGCCGGGGAATAGGCGCCCATGCCGCCGGTATTGGGCCCCCGGTCCCCGTCGAAGACCCGCTTATGGTCCTGGGCGGTGCCGAGGGAGATCGCCCGCGTGCCGTCGCACAGGGCGAAGAAACTCGCCTCCTCGCCGAACAGGCACTCCTCGACCACGACCTCGGCGCCGGGCTCGGCGAAGAGGCCGGTCAGCGCGTCCTCGGCCTGGTCGACCGTCTCGGCCACGGTGACGCCCTTGCCGGCGGCGAGGCCGTCGGCCTTCACGACGATCGGGGCGCCCTGCTGGCGGACATAGGCCAGCGCCGGCTCCAGGTCGGAGAAGCGCGCGAAGGCGGCGGTCGGGATGTTGCAGGCGGCGCAGAGATCCTTGGTGAAACCCTTCGAACCCTCGAGCCGGGCGGCGTCGCGGGTCGGCCCGAAGGCGCGGATCCCGGCGGCCTTCAGGTCGTCCACCAGGCCGGCCACGAGGGGCGCCTCGGGCCCGACCACCACGAGGCCGATCGCCTCCGCCGCGCAGAAGGCGGCGACGGCCGGGTGGTCCGTGACCTTGAGGTCCGGTCGGTTGGTCCCGTGGCGGGCCGTGCCGGGATTGCCCGGCGCCGTGAACAGGCGGGTGCAGAGCGGGCTCTGGGCCAGTCGCCAGGCCAGGGCGTGCTCGCGGCCGCCGGAGCCGATCAGCAGGATATTCATGCGCACGCCACCATGGGCCCAGCTTCTGGGGGAAGCGTGCCCGCGGGAAAAGGTTTTTTTCGGGCTTTCCCCGCTCTGCGCGGATATCCCGGCGGCGCGGAGGCCGATGTCAGCAGCCGGTGCAGACGCTCGTGTTGAGGCCGCCGCCCCGCCGCACGATCCCGTTGCGACCGATATGGCGGCCCCGGTACACATCCCCGCGGACGCCCCGATAGGGCAGGTAGGGCCCGAAGGAATCGGCCTGGACGTTGCGCTGGAACGTCTGGTTCAGCGTGTTGAAGTCCGAGACCCGCTGCTGGTTGAGCGACCGGATCTGGCCCTGCAGGGCGAATGAGGCGTTGGCGGCATTCGGGTCGTTCTGCTGCACCTGCGCCGAGGCGGAGCCCGCCGGGAGGGCGAGCGCCAGGGCGAGGAGCGCGCGGGACGCGGCACGCATGGGTCCCTCCGTGCGAGAGTCGAGCGGGTTTCGGAAACGCTTGTGCGAGTCGACGCGCCAGGATCGGTCCGGGTTCCCGGGCGCGTCAACCCGGCACAACGGGGGACTTCGTCTCCGGCAGGGCCTCAAGGCGCTCGGGATCCAGCCCGGTATGGGCCTGAACCAGGGGGTGCGGGGTCAGGGCCAGCCACTGCGTCAGGGAGATGTCGGCGTAGCGCGGGCTCTTGAACATCTCCAGGAATGTCAGGGTCGTGTCGCCGGTATTCTCGATGTAATGCCCCATGGCGAAGGGCACGTAGCCTACGTCGCCGGCCCGGTAGTCGAAGGTGCGGGCCTTCGATTCCGAGCCGAACACCGTCATCCGGCCCTGGCCGGAGAGGTAGTACTGCCACTCGTCGCTGTTCGGGTGCCAGTGCAGCTCGCGCAGCCCCCCGGGCTCGACCTCGACCAGGGCCGCCGCGATCGTCACGGACGCCGGGAACACCGTGGAATCGGTGATGCGCACGCTGCCGCCCCGGGTGCGGACCGGCTCCTGCGCCAGCATGCGGTGGCTGAAGGTCTTCGGCACCGGCCCGGAGCCGCCCATCCTGTCGGCCGCGAGCGGGCCGGGTTTCGGGCCGGGGAAGATGTAGAGCTCCTTCTCGGGGATCCTGGCGAAGGCGCTCTCGGGCAGGCCGAAATTCTTGGCGAGCACGTCCCGGGGCGTGTGGGCCAGCCAGTCGGTGAGCAGGAAGGTGGAATCCTCCGAGAAACCGCCGTCGTCGAAGACGAGCAGGAACTCGCACCCGTCGATCCCGTCGGCGGCGAGTCCCTGGATGGAGTGCGGGATGCCGCCCGGGAAGTACCAGAGGTCGCCCGCGCCGACATCGTCCGCGAAGGTGCGCCCGTCCTGGTCGACCGCGGTGATCCGGGCCTTGCCCTTGATCATGTAGGCCCACTCGGATTCCTTGTGCCAGTGCATCTCGCGGACCGCGCCGGCCTTGAGCCGCATGTTGACCCCGGCCATGGCCTTGGAGACCGGCAGCTCGCGGATCGTGGTCTGGCGCGCCCAGCCGCCCTCCTCCAGCCGCATGTGGCTGTCCGCGAAGGACCATTTCAGGTTCGGCATGGTGCCGTGGTCGGTGGCGGGCGGCGCCAGGGTGAACGGCTCCTCGGCGGCGCGGGGCCGGTTCTGCGGGCCCAGGATGTCGGCGCCTTTGCCGCCGCGCTCGGGGAGGCGCGGGGCCGGCCCGGCGGATTGCGCCGCGGCGGAGGACGCGGCCATCGCGCCGCCGGCGGCTGCGATGACGGCGCGCCTGGAGATCTCGGTCATCGTGGATGGGTCCCTGAGTCCGTGGCAGGGAAACCGGTCGCGTGCTCGGAGGATCCGCGGGCGGGCCGCGCTGTGCGCTGCGGCATCTCGCCCGGAGCCCGCGCGCGGTCTATGCATTGAAGACGGCGCATTGAATACGGCGGCGCACGCGTCCCGGCCGGGCGCCGAGGCGGCGGTTCAGGCGCGGCGCGACCCGAGGGCGAGGATGGCGGACCGGGACAGTTCAGCCACGGACGGAACCGTCCCGCCCGCCCGCGGCGGCCGCCGGTGGCTCGCCCTGCTGGCGCTGGCGGGCCTCGGCGTCCTCGGATACCGCCTGTGGCCGGACGCGTCGCGCGCGGCGAGTCCGCCCGCCGCCGAGGCGAAGCCGCCGACCGTGCGGGTCGCCGCCGCGGCCCGGGCCTCCGACACCCTGAGCCTGACCCAGACGGGCACCACCCAGGCGTTCGACATCGCGAACCTCTACCCGCGGGCGACCGGCTACATCGTCGAGCGCAAGGTCGATATCGGCTCGCACGTGAAGGCGGGCGACCTGCTGTTCCGGATCAGCGCGCCCGACCTCGATCAGCAGCTGGTCCAGGCCCAGTCGCAGGTGCTGCAGCTCCAGGCGGCGCTGATCCAGGCGCGGGCGATGGTGGATCAGGCCGAGGCCAACCGCCACCTCGCCGACGTGACCAACCGGCGGACCTCGACGCTCGCCGGCACCGGGGTCGAGACCCGGCAGAACGCCGACACCTCCCAGGCCGGGGTGCTGGCGCAGACCGCCAACGTCGACGCCGCCAGGGCCGCCGTGAAGGTCGCGGAGGCCAACATCGCCGCCCAGGAGGCGCAGGTCGCCCGGCTCAAGGTCCTGACCGGCTTCGAGGAGATCCGCGCGCCCTTCGACGGGGTGGTGACGGCCCGCAACAACGACGTCGGCGACGCGGTCACGGCGGACACGAATACGGGGGCGCCGCTCCTCACGCTGAACCGGGACGACGTACTGCGCATGGCGGTGAACGTGCCGCTCTACGCCGCCGACGGCGTCCGCGACGGGCTGGCCGCCTCGGTCGAGGTGGCGCAGATCCCGGGCCGGATCTTCCCCGGCACGGTCTCGCGCTCGTCAACGACGCTGCTCTCGGCCGCGCGCACGCTGGTCACGCAGGTCGACATCCCCAACCCCGACGGGGCGCTGCGGCCGGGACTCTACATCACGATCACGCTGGAGATCCCGCGGGTCTCGCCCGCCGTGACGGTGCCGAACGACGCGCTGATCTTCGACCAGCACGGGACCCGCGTGGCCGTGGTCGAGGCGGCCGGGGACGGGGGGGGCGTGGTGCGGATGCGCCCCGTCACGATCTTCCGCCAGACCCGCACGCTCCTGGAGCTGCGCGACGGTCTGAACGGCGGCGAGCGCGTCGTCGTGGGCCCGCCGGCCTCGCTGCGCGACGGCGACCGGGTCACCCTGCGTCCGGAGGACCGGGCCGGAGCGTGAGCGGCGGCGCCCGGCAGCCTTGTCCAGCCTTGGGACAGCTACGGCGGCGATAAGCCGTCGGGCATGCGGCGGCGCCGTGGGGGCTCAGCTTCCGGCGCCGCCGTGACCGGCCGGCTCAGGAAGCGGATACCACCGCCGTGGCACTCGGAACGATAGCGCTGTCGATCGCGCTGCTCGGGCTCGCCCTCGCGAGCTTCGGTCTGACACTGGCCCTCGCGGGCGGGTCCTGGTTCTACGTCGCCCTGGGCTTGGGCGTGCTGGTCTCCGGCGTCGAGCTGCTCCGGCGACGCCAGAACGGCCTCCGGATCTACGCCCTGGTTCTGGCGGCGGCCTTCGTGTGGACGCTCGGCGAGGTCGGATTCGACAAGTGGCAATGGATCCCGCGCGGGGGCCTGCTCCTCCTCGTCGGGCTCGTGCTCTGCCTGCCCTCCGTGGTGCGGCGCCTGCGCGACGCGCCCGAACGGCCCTGGACGCCCGGTCTCGGGAACGGTCCGCTCGCCCTCCGGGTCGTCGTCCTGCTGATCGCGGCCTCGGGCGCCGCGTCCTGGTTCGTCGACCCGGTCGAGACGCGGGGCAGCCTGCCGAAGGTCGCGGGGGCGGGGCCGGCCGCCGTCGATCCGAGCGGCGTTCCCTATCCGGCCGACGACTGGGTCGCCTATGGCGGCACCAATCTCGGCCAGCGCTACTCGGCGCTGGCGGATATCGGCACCGCCAATGTCCGGGGCCTCGCCGTGGCCTGGGAGCACCATACCGGCGACCTGCGCGGCGACAGCCGGGCGGATCCGAAGGAATTCACCTTCGAGGCCACGCCGATCAAGGTGAACGGGCTGCTCTACCTCTGCACGCCGCACAACATCATCCAGGCCCTGGAGCCCGAGACCGGCCGGCTGGTCTGGGCCTTCGACCTGAAGATGGCGCGGGACGGCCAGTACCAGCACCAGACCTGCCGCGGCGTGTCCTACAACGACTCGGCCGGCTACGCGCCGCCCGCCGAGACCGACGCCGACCGGGCCGCCGCCGTCGCGGCCGCGGTCGCCGAGTGCCCGCGCCGGATCATCGCGGCCTCGGTCGACGCCCGCCTCTACGCGCTGAACGCCGAGACCGGCGCCCCGTGCAGGACCTTCGGGGCGGACGGGTTCGTCGACCTGAAGGCGCAGATGCCGAACCTCCGGCGCGCCGCCTATCAGCAGACCTCGGCGCCGCTGGTGACCCGGAACCTCATCGTCCTCGGCAGCGCGATCGCCGACAACTACTACGCGGACAACCCCTCGGGCGTGATCCGCGCCTTCGACGTGCGCACCGGCGCGATCGTCTGGAAGTTCGACGCCGGCAAGCCCGACGCGACCGCGCCGCTGCGGCCCGGCGAGTCGTACGAGCCCAACTCGGCGGTGGCCTGGACGCAGTTCTCGGCCGACGAGGCGCTGGGGCTCGTCTACGTGCCGTTCGGCAACCGGGCGCCCGATCAGGTGGGCGTGGCCCGGTCGAAGGCGGACGAGGCCCTCATCGACGCCCTGGCGGCGCTGGATCTGGAGACGGGCGCGCTGCGCTGGGCGTTCCGGACCGCGTATCACGACCTGTGGGACCGCGATAACCCGTCCCAGCCGGTCCTCCTCACCCTGCCGCAGGGCGAGGAGACGGTGCCGGCGATCCTGATCCCCACCAAGGTCGGCAACGTCTGGGTCCTCGACCGCCGCACCGGCGCCCCGGTCCGGCCGGTCTCCGAGGTTCCGGTCTCGACCCGGACCGACATCCCGGGGGAGACGCCGTCCCCGGTCCAGCCGATGTCGTCCCTCCGCTTCACGCCGGCGCCGCTGACGGAGGCCGGCATGTGGGGCGTCACGCCCTTCGACCAGATCCAGTGCCGCCTCGCCTTCCGGTCGAACCGCTACGACGGCAACCCGTTCACGCCGCCCCAGACGTCGGAGGGCGCGATCGTCTGGCCCGGCAATATCGGGGTGTTCAACTGGGGGTCGGTGGCGGTCGATCCGGTCCATCACTGGATGATCGCGACGCCGCAATACCTGCCCTACATCTACCGCCTGCTCCCGCGCCCCCCGGGCGAGCCGGAGAGGCGCCTCCTCGGCGCCGATCCCGAGGCGAGCCCGGTCAACGAGAATCTCGGCGGCCCCTACGCGGTCGCGATCGCGCACATGCGCTCCGCCCTCGGCATCCCCTGCAGCGCGCCGCCCTGGGGCGTGCGCGTCGGCGTGAATCTCGCCGACGGCACCGTCGCCTGGAAGCGCCGCAACGGCACGGTCGCGGGGCAGAAGGTCGGCGGTCTGGCCGTCCCGCTTCCCCTGGAGATGGGCATGCTGGCCCACGGCGGCACCCTGACCACGGCGGGCGGCGTCGCGTTCACGGCCGCCACGCTCGATGACCGCATCCGCGGCTACGACATGCAGACCGGGGAGATCCTGTGGTCCACGACGTTGCCGGCCGGCGGCCAGGCCACCCCGATGACCTATCGCGGCAGGGACGGCCGGCAGTACGTGGTGATCGCAGCGGGCGGGCACGGCTCGCTCGGAACCACGCCGGGCGATTCGGTCATCGCCTACAGGCTTGAGTGAGCCGTCGCGCGCCGGACGCAACCCGGCAGCCGCGGCGGGTTGAGCGAGGGCCCCAGCCTTCCGGCCGGGGCAGGGCGCGGCGGGGGCGGTCTAGGCCGCGAGACGGGCCCGCGCGTCGGTGCGGGCGAGGCGGGCCAGCAGGTACTCGACCTCGGCCTTCGCCTGCGCGGTCAGCGCCTGCGACGGCTTGCGCTGCGCGTCGGACGCGAAGATCCCCCGGCGCATGAACACGTATTTGCGGACCGCGAGCCCCAGCGGGCCCTGCTGCTGCTCGTAGCGGAGATAGGGGAGGTGGGCGTCGAACAGGTCGTGGGCGGCGTCGCGCTCCCCGGCCCGGCCGAGGCGGACCACGTCGACCAGCATCTCCGGGAAGGCGTAGCCGGTATTGGCCCCGTCGGCGCCGCGCTCGGTCTCGAAATCGAGGAACAGACCGCCGTTGCCGACCAGGATCGAGATGTGGCGCATCGAGCCGTCCGCCTCGAAGCCGCGCAGCGTCGAGACCTTCTCCAGCCCCGGCCAGTCCTCGTGCTTGAGCATCACGCAGGAGGGGTTCTCCGACACGATCCGGCGGATCACGCCGGGGGTCATCTGGACCGAGAAGGTGAGGGGATAGTCCTGAAGCACGAAGGGCACGTCCGGGCCCACGGCCTCGGCGGCATTCCGAAAATAGCCGACCACCTGATCGTCGGTGCGGAGCGTGTTGGGCGGCGCGATCATCACCCCGGCCGCGCCCAGCTCCATCACCTCCCGGGCGAGCGACCGCATGGCCGCGAAGCCCGGCGCCGTGACCCCGACGATCACCGGCAGCCGGGTGCGCCCGAGGACGCGCCGCGCCACCGCGATGCCCTCCGCGTGGTCGAGCTTGCCGGCCTCGCCGAGCTGGCCGAGGATCGTCAGGCCGTCGACGCCGGCCGCCCCGAAGAAGTCGGTCACCCGGTCGAGGGAGACCTCGTCGATCCGGCCGTCCGGATGGAACGGGGTCGGCGCGATCGGGACGACGCCGCCGATGTCGCTGGTGAGAGGCATGCCGGTCTCCGCGCTGCTGCGGCGGCCGCCGGCCGCCGGGTGGCATGCCCCATACTAAAAAATCCCGGGCGGCGCGACGCGCCCGGGACCGGTTCCACGTGACCGGAGCGCTGGATCAGCCCAGCAGCTTGTCGAGGGTGATCGGCATCTCGCGGACCCGCACGCCGGTGGCGTGCCAGACCGCGTTGGCGATGGCGCCCACCGTGCCGGTGATGCCGATCTCGCCGACCCCCTTCACGCCCAGGTTGTTCACCACCGCGTCGTCCTCGTGGACCAGGATCGCCTCCATGGCGGGCACGTCGGCGTTCACCGGCACGTGGTACTCGGCCAGATTGTCGTTGAGGAAGCGGCCGGTGCGCGGGTCCATCTCGGCCCGCTCGTGCAGGGCGAAGGACAGGCCCCAGATCATCCCGCCGTAATACTGGCTCTGGACGAGGCGCGGGTTGATCACCCGGCCGGCCGCGAAGGCGCCAACGAGGCGGCTCACGCGGATCTGGCCGAGATCTGGATCGACCTTCACCTCGGCGAAGACCGCGCCGTGGGCGTGCATGGCGTAGGAGGCCTGCGCGGCCGGGTCGGCGCCGGCCTTGCCCTGGCCCTCGATGCGCGACCGGCCGGCCCGCCGGAGGATGTCGGTGAAGGACTCGCTCCGGCCCGGGTCGTCGCGCCGGGTCAAACGCCCGCCCGCGGCGGTCACGCCGGCATTGCCGGCGCCGTAGAGCGGGGAGGCGGGGTCGTTGGTGGCGAGCTCCGCGAGCTGCCGGATCACGTCGCCGGCCGCCGCGTGGACCGCGCCGCCCGCCGTGGCGGTGTGGCCCGAGCCGCCCGCGATGCCGGCATTCGGCAGGTCTGACGAGCCCATCCGGAAGGTGAGGGCGTCCATCCCGATCCCGAGCCCGTCGGCGGCGATCTGGGCGAGCGCCGTCCACGAGCCCTGGCCCATGTCGATCGCCCCGAGCTCCACCGTGCCGGTGCCGTCGGCGCGGATCTCGGCCCGGGCCATCCCCTCGAAGATCAGCGCCGGGAAGGTGGCGGTGCCCATGCCGGTGCCGACCAGGAACCCGTCCCGGTCGCGGGTCTGGCGGGGCTGCAGCGGGCGACCGGCCCAGCCGAAGGCCTCGGCGCCGCGCCGGTAGCAGTCCCGCAGGGCCTTCGAGGAGAACGGCTTGCCGGTGATCGGCTCGACCTCGGCGTAGTTGGCGAGCCGGAACTCCAGCGGGTCCATGCCGAGCTCGTGGGCCATCTCGTCCAGCGCGCTCTCCAGGGCGACGCTGCCGGTCGCCTCGCCGGGCGCGCGCATGAACAGCGGCGTGCCGGTGTCGAGGCGCACGGCCTCGTGCCGGATGGCGATGGCCGGGCTCGCGTACAGGGTGCTGGTCGCCCGGCCCGCCGGCTCGAAGAAGTCGTCGAAGCTCGACGAGGCGGTGCGGATGTGGTGGTCGAGGGCCGTCAGCTTGCCGGAGGCGTCGGCGCCGAGCCGGAGGGTCTGCCGGGTCGGTCCGCGATGGCCCATCGGGCCGTACATCTGGGTCCGGGTCGGGACGAGCTTCACCGGCCTGCCGACGAGCTTCGCCGCCATGCAGGCGAGCACCTGCGGCCCGGCGGGGACGCCCTTCGAGCCGAAGCCGCCGCCGAGATAGGGGCTCTCGATGTGGATGTCGTCGGGGCCGATGCCGAACAGCCCGGCGAGCCTTGCCTGCGACATGGCGAGCGCCTGGGTCGGCATGAACAGCGTCAGCCGGTCCCCGTCCCAGCTCGCCACCGCCGCGTGGGGCTCCATGGCGTTGTGATACTGGGCCGGCGTCTCGTAGGTGGCGGCGATCGTCTTGGACGCGGCCGCGAGTCCGGCCTCGACATCGCCGTCCGTCTCGACGGGCGGCGCGCCGACGCCGACCGAATCCGGCGTGAAGGCCTCGCCGGAATCGAGCCCGATCCGCGGCGTCTCGGCCGCGTAGGTCGGGGCGAGCAGCCGGGCGCCCTCGGTGGCCGCCTCCAGGGTCTCGGCGATCACTACGGCGATGGGCTGGTTGGCGTAGCGGACGCGGTCGTTCTGCAGGAGGTCGAGGCGGAACGTGAACGGCCCGTCCTTGGCGTCCGGGTCCTTGGCGAGCGTCGGGGCGTGCCCCGGCCGCATCACCGCGACGACGCCGGGATGCGCCTCGGCGGCGGCCACGTCGAGGCCGGTGACGCGTCCGCGGGCGATCCGGGCGACGCAGAGCGCCGCGTGGAGGGTTCCGGGGGGCAGGTTGTCGGCGGAGAAGCGGGCCTGGCCCGTCACCTTGAGCGGGCCGTCGCGCCGGGTCAGCGGCTGGCCGATGCTGGAGCCGTGCCGGATCGCGCCGGCGGGGAGATTCGGGGCGGGCGTGGAGGTCGCGGTCATGCGGGTCTCCTCAGACGGGTTCCGGTTGGAGGTTCCGGTCAACGCAGCTCCCGCCGTCATCGCGAGCGGAGCGAAGTGACCCAGGGCAGCGCGACATCGCAGGTCGCGGCGCCGACCGGGCTGCTTCGCTCCGCTCGCAGGGACGGCGGTGCCAAGCCATCGACCGCGTGTCAGACGATGCCGAACGGGGAAGCGGGGAGGGCCGGGATCCGGGCGGGCGTGCCCGCGGCGGCCTGGGTCAGCGCGCGGATCGCCACCCGGCGGGCGAGCTCGACCTTGAAGGCGTTGGCCTCACCGGTGGGCTTGGCGCCGGCGAGCGCGGCCTCGGCGGCCTTCGCGAAGGCCTCGGGGGAGGGTGCCTGCCCGGCGAGCGCGGCTTCAGCCTCCGCCACCCGCCAGGGCTTGAGCGCCAGCCCGCCCAGGGCGAGCCGGGCCTGTCCGATCCGGCCGCCGGCCTCCAGGGTGAGGGCGGCCGCCGCCGATACGACCGCGAAGGCGTAGGAGGTGCGGTCGCGGACCTTGAGGTAGCGGGCATTGCCCCGGAACGCGGCCGCCTCGGGGGGCAGGCGCAGGGCGGTGATCAGCTCGCCGGTCAGCAGAGCGGTCTCCCGCTCCGGGTGGTCGCCGGGGAGGTGGTGGAACGCGGTGAGCGGCACCTCCCGGGCACCGTCCGGCCCGACGATCTCGACCACCGCGTCGAGGGCGGCGAGCGGCACGCAGAAGTCGGACGGGTGGGTGGCGATGCAGTGCTCGCTCCAGCCCTGGACCGCGTGGATGCGGGTGGCGTGCCCCAGGGCCGCGCAGCCGGAGCCGGGCGCGCGCTTGTTGCAGGGCGAGACCGCGTCGGTGAAGTACTGGCAGCGGGTGCGCTGCATCAGGTTGCCGCCGACCGTGGCGGCGTTGCGCAGCTGCGCCGAGGCGCCGGCCAGCAGGGCCTCGGCCACCATCGGGTAGGCCTTGGCGAAGGCCGGGTCGTGGGCGAGGTCGCTGTTGCGGACCAGGGCCCCGACCCGGGCGGTGCCGTCCGGCAGCCGCTCGATGGCCGAGAGACCGGGGAGGCGGGTGATGTCGACGACCCGCTCCGGGGTGGCGACACCGCCCTTCATCAGGTCGACGAGGTTGGTGCCGGCGGCGAGGAAGGCGGTGCCCGGCTGCTGGCCGGCCGCCACGGCCTCGGGCACGCTCGCGGGGCGGATGTAGTCGAAGGTCCTCACGCCGCGTCCTCCCGCTGCTCCGAGGTCCGGGCGGCCGCGTCCTGCACGGCGTCCAGGATCCCCGCGTAGGCGCCGCAGCGGCAGAGATTGCCGCTCATGCCCTCGCGGATGCGCTCCGGATCGGTGCCGGCCTGGCCCTCGCGGATCAGGCCGACCGCGCTCATGATCTGGCCCGGCGTGCAGAAGCCGCACTGGAAGCCGTCATGGGCGATGAAGGCCGCCTGGACCGGGTGCAGCCGGTCACCCTCGGCGAGCCCCTCGATGGTCAGGATCTCGGCGCCGTCGAGGCTCGCGGCGAGGGTCAGGCAGCTGTTGATCCGGCGCCCGTCCACCAGGACCGTGCAGGCGCCGCACTGGCCGCGGTCGCAGCCCTTCTTGGCGCCCGTCAGACCGAGGCGCTCGCGCAGGAGATCGAGGAGGGTGACGCGCGGATCGTCGAGGGCGATCTCGCGCGGCTGCCCGTTCAGGGTGAGCCTGAGGGGAATGGTCATGCGGGGGTCCCGGCTACCGAGGCTGGAACCGTTACAGATAGCCGCCGCCCCGCTTCCGGCGAGACCTTAAGCAGAAAGCGATGTGCGCAAGATCACGGCACGCGAAGGTTGCGCGCTTACGCCGACTTGACCCGAACCTCGGAGGCCGATTTCAGCACGGTCTTGCCCTTGGCGGTCTTGATCTCGAGGGCGGGCTCGGCCTTCGAGGCTTCGCGCTTCACCGTGTTGCCCTTGATGGTCTTCTCCACGTCCCGCGTGTGGACCTTGGTCACCTCACCCGAGACGGTGCCCTTGCCCCATTTGTAGGTGACGTCGTCCCCGGTCTTCACCTTCGCCTTGGCGGTCATGCGCGTCTCCATCGTGGATATGAGCGTGAATGAGGGCGTGGATGCGGGGAAAGGCGCCCGGCGGCGGGCGCGTTCCCGGGTTTCCACGGCCGGGATGCCGCACTCAGCGGCCGACCTCCCGGCGCAGGGCGGTGACCATCGTCTCGACCGCCGCCTGCGCGGTCTCGCCGAGGTCGATGGCGCTCTCGCCGGCGGTGACGAGGCCGCGCCCCTCCAGCTCCTTCACGCCCTCCGGGTCGGCCTCGTGGCCGGCGCCGTCACGGCGGATCACCGAGGTGACCGTCTCGCCGCTGACGAGCCGGTGATAGGCCGCGAAGGCGAGGATCGAGAGGGCCTTGTCGGAGAGTCCGTTCAGGTCGTCGGCCATGCGTGCGTTCCTCCGCGCGTTTCTCCACGCATTCGTCGAAGCGTGCTCGACGGACGAACGCCGTACGGGGCCGGGGGGTCCGGGCGGCCGCCGGGGTGCGACGACACGTGCGACGACACGTGCGACGACACGTACGACGACACGTACGACGACACTCGCGGCGACGGGTGCGAGGACGGGTGCGCTCCTCCGGGCGACGACGCTTCGCGCCGGGGCCACCTTCCTGCTACCCTGCCGCCCTCCATGACTCCGCAGACCGACCAGACCGAAGTGGAACCGAGCCCCGAGCCGCGCCGCGCGCCCGCGCCGCCCGATCTCGACTATCGCCTGCGCCAGCAGGTGATCCTGTCGGAGTTCGGTGTCGAGGCTCTGCGCGGCACCGATGTCGACCACCTGCTGCAGCGGGCCGCGGAACTGTGCGCGCAGGGCATGGGCGCCGAGTTCTGCAAGGCCCTGGAATATCGGCGCGGCGCCGACACCCTGCTGGTCCGGGCCGGTGTCGGCTGGGGGCCCGACGTGATCGGCAAGGCCCGGATCGGGGCCGATCTCGCCTCCCCGGCCGGATTCGCCCTCAAGACCGGCCGGCCTGTGATCTCCAACCACCTCGCGGACGAGACCCGGTTCCGCACGCCGCAGCTCATGGCCGAGCACGGCATCCGCCGGGCGATCAACGTGCTGATCGAGAACCGGGACGGCGCCTTCGGGGTGCTGGAGGTGGACGACACCCGCGAGGGCATGTTCGCGGAGGCCGACATCGCCTTCATGCAGGGCTTCGCCAACCTGCTCGGCGGCGCCATCGAGCGCCAGCGCACCGAGAGCCTGCTGCGGGCCGCCCTCGCCCGGCAGGACCTGCTGGCCCGCGAGATGAGCCACCGGGTCAAGAACAGCCTCGCCATCGTGGCGAGCCTCCTCGCCCTGCAGGCCCGGGCCGCCGAGGAACCCGCCGTTCAGGCGGCTCTGTCGGACGCGCGCAGCCGCGTCGAGGCGATCGCGGGCGTGCACGACCAGCTCTGGCGGCAGGGTGACAAGGTAGAGGGTGAAGGGGAGGGGGTGCCGGGCGAGCTCGACCTCGCGCCCTTCCTGGAGAAGCTGGTGGCCAACCTCGCCAGCGGCGTGCCGGGTCAGCGGCTTACCTGCACGGCCTGCCCGCAGCGGATCTCGGCCGACCGGGCGATTCCCATCGGCCTCCTGGTCAACGAACTCGTCACCAACGCGCTGAAATACGCCTACCCGACCGGGACGCACCCGGCGGGCGGCGAGATCCGGGTCCGCGCCGAGCGGCGGCCGGAGGGGCTCGTGGTCGAGGTTGCCGACGACGGGATCGGCCTTCCGGCGGGGTTCGAGATCGGGCGCAGCTCGAAGAGCCTGGGCATGCGGGTGGTCGGCAGCCTCACGCGCCAGCTCGGCGGCAGCCTGACGATCCCGGCCCGAGAGAAGGGCGCCTGCTTCCGCCTGGAAGTGCCCCTGGAGGTAACCCCGGAGGCGCCCCCGGCCGGCTGAGCGTGGGGCGCGCCCCGACGAGGGGGCGGGGACTGGACAATGGCCCTACCCCGCCGCGATCGGGGTGCGACGGGCGCGGCGAGACAGAGCGGATGCAGTGACCGAGAACAGGACGACGGCGGCGCTCCTCGCCGAACGGCTCCACGCCTTTCGGAGCCTCGGCGACAATTGCGAGTTCGGGTTCGTGCAGCGCTACGGCGGGGTCGAGCCTTCCGGCCTGCTGCGCTTCTCCTACACGCCCATGGAGGACCTGATCCGCGGCCTGCGCTGCGGCTTCGCGGATTTCGGCGTGCCGGGCGACCTGCGGCTCTCCGTGAGTTCCGGCGGCACCTATTACTGCCACAGCGTCGCCTACAACATCTGGGCGAATACCGGGCACCCGGCCGGCTCGATCGAGCCGGAGGCGCTGCTGGAGCGGGAGTACGGCCGGCTGGCCCATCTCAAGCGCAAGCTGCTGGACGAGCTCGCCGACGGGTCGAAGATCCTGGTGCGCAAGGTCGGCCGCGACGAGCCCGAGGCCGATTTCGCCCGCCTGGCCGAGGCGGTCCGTGCGCACGGGCCCGCGACGCTGCTCCGCGTGACCGAGGCCGGGCCGGACTGGGTTCCCGAGCCCGCCCGGCGCGTCGCCGACCGGCTGATCGAGGGACGGGTCCGCCGGTTCGCGCCGGTGGAGCAGGCCTGGGAGGTCGATCTCGAACCCTGGATGCACCTCGTGGACAGCGTCTACGCGCTGGAGCGCGGCGCGGCACCGACCCGCCTCGACGCCGCCGCCTTCCCGGAGGCGCTGGCGCTGCCGGGGCGCCTGCGCCGGCATGTCGGCCGGCACCGAGCGACGGCTCTGAGCGCCTACACGCGGGCGGTGGATCCGGCCGGCTTCCGCGCCGACACGGTCCACGTGTTCTCAAGCTGGGTTTGGATTCCGGAGGACTTCGCCGGGGACCGGGTCTTCGCGGCGGCCGGCTACGCGCGGCTGGGCTGGCGGGACGCCGACCTGTCGCGGCGCCGGTGCTGGCAGCGCGTCTGGGCGGCGGGACGGCTGCGCCCCGACGCGGCGCGGGAACCCGTCGGGCTCGGCATGATCGGCACGCGGCGGGACGGGTTCTGGTCCACCGGGGCCCGCTTCGCCGAGGGGCCGATCCCCGGCGATGAGCCGGCGCCGGACCTGCGGATGCCGCCGGTCCGGTTCCCGGGGCGGGATCTCCTCGGCCGGCTGCTGCCGCGGGTCCTTTAGCCCCGGACCGGCGCCCGACCGGGAACCGATCCGGCACGGCGGTCTTGCCTACCGGGCCGCACGGGACCGCGCCCGTCGCGAGGGGGCCCATGCCCGGTTTCGTGCCCGACCGCCGCTCTCTGCTCCTCACCCTGGCCGCGGGTTCGGCCGTCCTGTCGGCGCGGGGGGCCGACGCCGTCGGGGCACCGGAGCGGATCCCGCTCTGGCCGGGCGAGCCGCCGGGCGGCGGCGGTCCGCAGGGTCCGCCGGTCCGCGACGACAGCGGCGCCGTGAAGAACGTCGCCGTGCCGGTCCTGGAGGTGTACGCCCCGGAGACGCCGACCGGCGTGGCGGTCCTCGTCGCCGGCGGCGGCGGCTACGCCCGGATCGGGATGGTCAAGGAGGCGCTCCCCGCCGCGCTCTGGCTCGCCGCGCAGGGCATCACGGCCTTCGTGCTCACCTACCGCCTGCCGGGCGAGGGCTGGGCGGCGGGCCCCCTGGCGCCGCTCCAGGACGGGCAGCGGGCCCTGCGCCTGATCCGCGCCGCGGCCGCGCGCTTCCGGATCGACCCGGCCCGCGTCGGCGTGCTCGGCTTCTCCGCCGGCGGGCACCTCGGCGGCCTCATCGCCGCGCGCTCCGCGTTCCGGGCCTACGACCCCGTCGACGCGGCCGACGACCTGTCGGCGCGGCCCGACTTCGCGACGCTGATCTACCCCGTGGTGAGCCTGGAGCCGCCCTACGACCGCACGACCACCCGGCGGTCCCTCGTCGGCGAGACCCCGAGCCCGGCGGCGAGCCGGGACTGGTCGCTCCAGACCCATATCCGGTCCGGTTGCCCGACACTGTTCCTCGTGCAGGCGGACGACGACGCGGTCATCAGCCCGGAGCACAGCCGCATCCTGGACGCGGCCTGCCGCGAAGCGGGCGTACCGGTCGAGTACCACCGCTTCGCGGTCGGCGGCCACGGTTTCGGGATCGGCCGGTCGGAGGCGCCGGTCGCCCTCTGGCCGCGGCTCTGCCGGCTCTGGCTGACCAGCGTGTCGGTGATGCGCTGACGCGGTGCGCGCACCGCTGGCCTGGATGGCCCCGCCGGGTTGGCCATCCGGCTCGGGAGCCGTCAGACCGACAGGGCAGGGGACCGGTGAGCCCGGCCGGACGCGCAGGTGCCCTCGCCCGCGCGGACAGGACCGCGCCGGGCGCGTCGGAGATCGCCGCCGGGTTCGCGGGCGGCCACGCCCGAAGAGCCGGGCAGCCACCGCGCGCGACGCTGAGCTAGCCGGAGCGCCGCGGCAGCGCTCGGCCGTGCGTCGTTCCAGTCCGTCCGCCGCGGGGAGGGGCCTCCGGCCCCTGACCCGACCGCCCTGCCCGGGAGCGTCGGACTTCGGCGCCCGTCGGCCCCTTCGTCCCCGCGCCCGCCGTGGCGATCACGCCGCGTCGCGCGCGACGACGGGCACGTAGCGGCCCGGGTCGGAGCCGAACATGCCCGGCGGCGGCGCGCGGCCTTTCAACCCTGCGGCCTCGACCTGACGTCCGATCAGCAGCCCTGATCCAACCGCGCGGCCTCCAGGCCGAGGCGCCCAGCACCCGACAACCCAGCCCCCACACCTGCCCCGTTGTTCGCATAAGATATATTATGGAATGTAACGAGCAAATCGGGCTGGGTGAGGGGTGGTCCGCCGGCTGAGCCGCTGTGAGTGGCCGGCTGCGAGCCCGGATGGGATCTCGTCTCCGGCCGCCTCCGGATCCGGGCGGTGCGGCCCAGCGTCGAGGCCCGCTCGGCTCGGCGGCATCCGGATCGGGCGAGGGCGGTCCGAGCCCCCTCCCCGCCGCGACTCGCGCCGCCTCACGCGGCGCGCCCGCCCAAGCGGCGCACGTCGCCGAGGATCCGGCCATCCCGGGTCCGACAGTCGATATGCTCCGACAGCCGGCCCGGCCGGATCCGGATCGAGGCCGGCCGGGCCAGGAGCGCGGCGCGCTCCAGGAATTCCGCGGCGCTCATCGGCGCGTCCCGGCCGCCGCCGAGGCCGCGCCACCAGGACACCGCCTTCTCCCGCTCGTAGCCGCTGCGTTCGGGCCGCAGGCGGACGCGCCACGCCGCCTCGGCGGGGCCGTCCCGCCAGCCGAGGACGAGGTCGAGCCCGTCGGGTGCGGCCTCGAGCTTCAGGGCCGTGACCGGATGCCAGGCGGCCTCCTGCCGAGCAGCCTCCTGCCCGCCGGCCTCCGCCACCGGGGCAGGGCCCGCCGGCTCGGGACCGGGCAGCCCGGGATCCGCCGAGAGGATCGCCAGCTCGTCGTCTGCGGCGGCCTCGTGCGGGGCCTCGGCGTCCGGGTCCGCCTCCGGCTCGGTCCAGCACGCCTCGCAGGTGGAGGCGTTCAGCGCGATCAGGGCGCCGCAGCCGGGGCAGGGCTTGGCGCGCGGGGCCCCTGCCCCGCCCAGTCCCTGGGTGGCGCTCCGGACCGTCACGGCGTCCACGGGCCCGTGCATCCGCACCAGACCGGCGTAATCGAGGATCAGCGCGTCGGCCTTGCCGGGCGCGCAGCGCAGCGCCCGGCCGACCTGCTGCACGTAGAGGCCGGTGCTGCGGGTCGGGCGCAGCAGCGCCACGAGATCGACCTCGGGCACGTTGAAACCGGTCCCGAGCACGCCCACCGAGGTCAGGCAGCGGATTTTTCCCGCCCGGAACGCCGCCACGATCCGGTCGCGCTCCCGGCGGGGTGTCTCGCCCGAGACGCTCTCGCAGGAATACCCTTCCGCCCGCACCGCGTCGCGCACGGCCTCCGCGTGGGCGAGGCCGGCGCAGAAGGCGAGCCAGGCCCGGCGGGCACGCCCGTACTCCGCGAGCTCCGCGACCGCCGCCCGGGTGATCCAGTCGCGGTTGACCGCCGCCTCCAGCTCGCCCGGGATGTAGTCGCCCCCGCGCCGGCCGACGCCCGAGACGTCGAGCTGGGTGAGGGTCGCCTTGGAGACGAGGGGCGCCAGGAAGCCGCGCCGGATCAGCGTGAACGTGTCGGCCTCGTAGGCGATGCCGGAGAACAGCCGGTGCTCGCCTTCGTCGAGCCGGCCCGAATCGAGCCGGTAGGGCGTGGCCGTGAAGCCCGCCACCCGCAGCCCGGGAGTCCGCGCGCGCAGGCCCGCCAGGAAGCGGCCGTAGCGGGTGTCGGCGGCGCGGGGTATCAGGTGGGCCTCGTCGACGATCACGAGGTCGCGCGGGCCCACCGTGTCGAGCCGGTCGGCCACCGACTGGATGCCGCAGACCAGCACCTGCGCCCCGGCCTCCCGCCGCCGGAGCCCGGCCGAGAAGATCCCGGCCGGCGCCCCCGGCCAGGACCGGGTCAGCTCGGAGAAATTCTGGGCGACCAGCTCGCGGCTGTGGGTGACGATCGCCACCCGGGCGAGGGGGTTCTCCTCAAGGGTTTCCCGGGCCAGCGCCGCGATCACGAGCGCCTTGCCCGCCCCGGTGGGCAGCACGATCAGGTGGCCGGGCGCCGCGTCGTCCGCCCCTCCCCGCGCCCAGGCGGCCGAGAGCGCGTCGAGGCTGGCGCGCTGGTAGTCCCGCAGGCGCAGCATGGCGGCGGTCTAACCGGCCGCGCCGGCCCTGTCCGTGGCGGCGCGGTCACGGCGCAGCAGGTAGATGTCCATGATCCAGCCGTGCCGGGCCCGGGCCTCGGCGCGGACCCGGCGGATCTCCTCGCCCGCGTCGCCCAGCCGGCCCGAGACCAAGATCTCGTCCGGGCTGCCGAGATAGGCGCCCCAGTGGATCGTCAGGTCCGGGTCGAGATGCGCGAAGGCCGGGTCGCCGTCGAGCATCACCACGACGCTCTCCGCCTCCGCCGGCCACCCCGCGGCGAGGCGCCGGCCGGTGGTGATCAGCACCGACCCGCCGATGCCGTTCAGCGGGACGCCGTGGCGGGCGGCGAGGACCTGCACGCTGGACAGCCCGGGCACGACGAGGCGCCGGAACGGCACGCGCCCGCGGGCCAGGATGTGGTCGAGGATGCGCAGGACGCTGTCGTAGAGGGCCGGGTCCCCCCAGGCCAGGATCGCCCCCACCTCCCCGGCCCCGAGATGGGCCGCGAAGGCCGCCTCCAGCCGCTCGGCCCGGGCCGCGTGCCAGGCCTCGACGGTGCGCCCGTAATCGGCCGGGCGGCGCTCCCGGGGCGGGTCCTCGACGGTGACGAACCGGTGTGGCTTGGCGATATGGGCCGCGCAGATCCGGCGGCGGATCTCGACGAGGTCGGCGGTCTCGGCGCGCTTGTCGAGGACGAACACCGCGTCGACGTCGGCGAGCGCCCGCACCGCCTGGAGGGTCAGGTGCTCGGGATCGCCCGTGCCGATGCCGATGACCCGGATCTGCCTGTCCTGCATGCCGTCCTCCGCCGGGGCGGGGAGGGCCGGCGCCGGCCTCCCCCTACAGGCGCGCGTCGGCTTTGGCGAGGATCGCCCGGGCGATGGTCAGGTCCTGCAGGGCGATGCCGGAGGAATCGAACACGGTGATCGCCTCCGGACCCGTCCGGCCCCCCTCCCCGCTCCGGAGCACGTCGCCGAGCGCCCGCATTCCGGCCTGGGCGTCCGCGGAGGCGTGCTGGAACTCGCCGATGGTGCGCGACTGCTCCGGCAGGTCGCAGAACAGGGCCGCCCGCTCCAGCAGGGCGGGGGGCAGCTCCTGCTTGCCCTTGGCGTCCGCGCCCATGGCGGCGACGTGCGTGCCGGGGCGGACCCAGTCGGCCTCGAACAGCGGCGCGCGGGCCGGCGTCGCCGTGACGATCACGTCGGCCGCCGCGCAGGCCTCCCGGGGCGCGGCCGCCCGCACGTCGAGCCCGGACGCCCCCTGCCCCGCCAGGCGCTCGGCAAAGCCCGCGACCTTGGCGGCGTCCCGGGCGACGACCAGCACCGTCCGGATCGGCAGGACCCGGGCGAGCGCCGCGCACTCGAACTCGGCCTGGTTGCCGGCCCCGAACACGGCGAGCACCGCCGAATCCGGCCGCGCCAGGACGCTGGCCGCCACCGCGTCGGCGGCGGCGGTCCGGTAGGCGTTCACCCGCCCGGCCTCGATCACCGTGTCGACCCGGCCGACGGCCTGGTCGAACAGCAGGATCACCGAATTGTGCCGCGGCAGGCCCCGGTCCGGGTTGCCGGGCCAGAACGAGCCGACCTTCAGGCCGGCATAGTCCGCCGTGGAGCCCGACTTGATCGAGAACCGGTTGGCCGGCTCCGAGCCGTGGCCGAGCACCGCCGGGAACAGGGTGGTCCCTGGCGCCACCGCGGCGATCAGCGCCGCGCGGGCCGCGTCGAACGCCATGGCGTGATCGACCAGGGCGGCGGAGTCCTCCTCGGAGATGAAGCGCATGGATTCAGGGACCTCCCGAGTCATGGTTTCGAAAGGTCGAGACCTTTCGCGAGTATCGGGCGGAGCCCGATGTCGGGGCGCCGCCCCGACGCCCCGCCGAAGGGCCTCGGCCCTTCGGAATCCCGTTACAACGTCATGCCGCGGGCGGTGACCGGCCAGATCGCCTCGACCCGGCCGTTCCGCACGCCCACGTACCAGTCGTAGACGTTGACCGTCGGGTCGCAATGGCCGGGGATCAGCTTCAGGCGCTCGTTGAGCTTCAGCACGTTGCCGGGATCGCTGATCACCCCGTGCTCGTCCGAGCACTTGACGTACTCCACGTCGTCCCGGCCGAAGACCACCGGCAGCCCGCTGTCGATGCTCTGCGCCTTCAGGCCGGCATCGCAGATCGCGACGTCCGCCTTCGCCTTGCTCATGATCGCCGTGTAGATGAACAGGCTGTTCTCGAACTCCGCGATCGGTCGCCCGTCCGCGTCCTTCACCCGCTGGTAGTCGGCGTCCATGAAGACGTAGGAACCGCATTGCAGCTCGTTGTAGACGCCGCTGCCGCCCTCCATGGCGAAGCTGCCGGTGCCGGCCCCCGCCACGATGGCGCAGTCGAGCCCTTCGGCCTTGAGCAGGTCGACGGTGCGCTTCGTCTCGTCGATCGCCGTCTGGATCAGGGCCTTCCGCTCGCCGAAATCGCGCACGTGCTGGGCCTTGCCCTGGTAGGCCTGCAGGCCCGCGAAGCGCAGGCCCGGCGCCGCCGCGATCTTCTTCGCGATCGCCACGGCGGGCTCGCCCGGCGCGACGCCGCAGCGGCCGGCGCCGACGTCGATCTCCACGAGGCACTCGAGGGTGACGCCGTACCGGACCGCCGCCGCCGAGAGGTCGTCGACATTGCCGAGGTCGTCGACGCAGACCAGCACCCGCGCGCGGGTGGCGAGCGCCGCGAGGCGCTCGATCTTCTTCGGCGCCACCACCTGGTTGGAGACCAGCACGTCGCGGATGCCGGCGCTCACCAGCGCCTCGGCCTCGCTGACCTTCTGGCAGCAGACGCCGCAGGCGCCGCCCCGCTCCATCTGCAGGACCGTGATGTCGGACGACTTGTGGGTCTTGGCGTGCGCCCGGTGGCGCAGGCCGTGCGCCTTCATGAAGCGTCCGAGCGTGTCGACGTTGCGCTCGAGGGCGTCGAGGTCGACCAGCAGGCAGGGGGTGTCCACCTCCTCGACCGGCATCCCGACGGTGGCGGGGATGTTGTTACGCATGGTGTGTCCTCCTGAACGCGTGCGGATCTCGTGGCGGGGGGAGCCGGGTTACGGGGCGAGGCCCAGAAGCTCGGCGATGCGCGGCGTCGCCTTGATGCCGGTGCCGGTGAGCACCACCACTGTGGTCTCCCCGGGCCGGATCGCGCCGCGCGCGGTGAGGTCGGTGAGCGCCGCCGCCGCCATGGCGCAGGTCGGCTCGACGTAGAGGCCCGACCGGGCGAGCTCCATCAGGGCCGCCTCGATGGCGTCCTCGGAGACCGCCACGGTGCCGCCGCCGGAGCGGCGGAGCGCCGCCAGCACCTCCCGGCCGCGGACCGGCTGGGCGATCGAGGCGCCCTCGGCCAGCGTCGGGCGCGGGGTGACCGGCACGAAATCCGCGGCGCCGGCCTCGAAACCCGCGTGCAGGGGGGCGCAATGGGCCGGCTGGACCGCGTAGAGCCGCGGCAGGCGGGCGATCGCCCCCCGGCGCAGCAGCTCCGAGAAGCCGATATCGCAGCCGAGGATGTTGCTGCCGGCCCCGCACGGGATGATCACGGCATCGGGCGCGGTGAAACCCAGATCCTCCCACAGCTCGTAGGCCAGCGTCTTGGTGCCCTGGAGGAAATGGGCCTGCCAGTTGTGGCTGGCGTAGAAGATCGACTCCGCTTGGGCGACGGCCGCGTCGGCGGTGTCCTGGCGGGTGCCGGGCACCAGCTCGACCTCCGCGCCGGCGGCCCGCATCTGGACGGTCTTGGCCGGCGAGGTCGAGGCCGGGACCAGGATCTTGGCCCGCATCCCGGCGGCGGCCGCGTAGGTCGCCACCGCGGCGCCGCCGTTCCCGGAGGAATCCTCCAGCACCGCGTCGATCCCCTGCTGGCGCAGGATCGACAGCATCACGGCGGCGCCCCGGTCCTTGAAGCTGCCCGAGGGCGCGAACCACTCGAGCTTGAAATGGGCGTGGCCGCCCCGCCAGGGCCGGCGCACCAGCGGGGTGCAGCCCTCGCCCAGCGTGACCGGGTCGGCCACCGCCACCGGCAGGGCGGCGGCGTAGCGCCAGAGGGAGCGCCGGCCCGTGTCGATCTCCGCCCGCCCGATTCCCGGCAGGTCGGTGAGCATCAGCGGACCGCCCGTCTCGGAGCGCCAGCGCGGCGTCTCGATCGGGTAGGTCGCCCCGGTCGCGGGGTCGAGATAGGCGGGAGACGAGGGCATCGCGGCTCGGGTTCCGGGGTGGTTCGGAAAGAGAATACAAAATAATCTTCGACGGCGCGCCCCCTGTTCGAGGATGGGACGGCGCGCCGCGCTGCGCGTCAGGGCTCCGCCCTGACAACCTGCCGAAGGGCCTCGGGCCCTTCGGCGACCCGGGTCAGGCCGCGAGCGGCAGGATCGTCGGCTCCGGGGCGTGCTCGGCGGCGACCGCCCCGGCGACGAGCTCGGCGGTGGCGCCCGAGAGGGTCCATCCGAGATGGCCGTGCCCGGTGTTGTAGAAGATTCCGGGCAGTCGGCCGCGGCCGACCCTGGGCAGCATGGTCGGCAGCATCGGTCGCAGCCCGCTCCAGGCCACCACCCGGTCGGTGTCGACGCGCGGGAACTGCTCGCGGGTCCAGTCGACCAGCGGCTCGATCCGGTCGTGGCGGATGTCGCGGTTGAAGCCGTTGAACTCGGCGGTGCCGGCGACCCGCAGGCGCTCGTCGCCGAGGCGGCTGGTGACGATCTTGGCCGCCTCGTCGAGGATGCTCACCTCCGGGGCCGCCGCCTGCGCCTCCGGGGTCAGCAGGTTCACGGTGATCGAGTAGCCCTTCACCGGGTAGACGTTGACCCGGTCGCCCAGCATCGCCGCGAAGTGCCGGCTGGCGCAGCCCGCGCAGACCACCACCGCGTCGGCCCGCAGGACCCGCGCGTCGCCGGCCGGCCGGCCCGCTTCGCGCCAGCCGACGGCGTAGCCCCCCTCCCCGGGCGCGATCGTCTCGACGCTGGCGTCCTGGACGAAGCGGACGCCCTTGCGCGCGCAAGCGGCCGCGAGGCCGCGGGTGAATTTGTGGATGTCGCCGGTGGCGTCCGAGGGCGTGAAGAAGCCGCCGTGGTAGCGCCCGGCCAGCGTCGGCTCGATCGCCCGGATCTCCTCGGGGGTCACGGCGTAGCGCTCCAGGCCGCCCTCCCGCAGCAGGGCGTTGACGGCGGTCGCCTTCTCGAAGCTCGCCCGGTCCCGGTAGAAGTGCAGGATGCCGCGGGTCTTCAGGTCGAAGTCGATCCCCTCGGCCTCGGCCATGGCGAACAGGGCCTCCCGGGCCTTCAGGGCCAGCCGCACCGTCTCCACGGTGTTCTCCCGGTAATGGGCGATCTCGCGGACGAACTCGGCCATCCACGACAGCTTGTGCCAGGAGGGCTTGGGATTCATCAGCAGCGGCGCGTCCCGGCGCAGCATCCAGCGCAGGCCCTGCATCACCGTGGAGAGCTTGTTCCAGACCTCGGCGTTGCAGGCCGAGAGCTGGCCGCCATTGGCGAAGGAGGTCTCCATGGCGGCGTAGCGCTGCCGGTCGAGGACGGTGACGCGGTAGCCGCGCTGGGCGAGCGCGTAGGCGGTCGTCACGCCGGTGATGCCGGCGCCGATCACGGCGATGTGGGTCATGAGCTTGGACTCCGGGACTGGACGCGTGGAGGCCGCCCTCGAGCGGTCGGCCGGTTGCGCGCCCCATCTGTCCCGGTGCCTGAGAGCTTGATCCGACCCGCCCTGGCGAGGCGAGGCACGGACGTCCCCTTCGGCGGGTGCCCACGGTTTCAGCCCGCTGCACCACTCTCCAGATCGCCCTGACGACACGGTTCCGGTGCCTGAGAGTTTCCGGGGCGGTTGCTCCGTCGGCGCCGGGTCCCCTCTGCTGGGAAGATCCCGGTCTCTCCCGCATCGTCACGATGGGCTGTCCCTGAATACGCCGACCGGCCGCGGGGGAGAAGCCCGTCCGTCCCGCCGGCGGCCGATTCCGCCGACAGCCGGTGCGCGTTGTCACCGCCGGAGCGCTGCCGGATCATCGCGGGGAGCGATCCCCGCCGCCGGCGGTTGACCCGGGGGTTTGACGGGGACTTCCGGGGGACGGCCGATGCTGACCAGGACCGCGATCTACGAGGGCACGGTGCGCGACGGGCGGGAGGAGGAGTTCTTCCGCCGGGTCCGGGACGAGCTGGAGCCGTTCTGGCGGCGGTTCCCGGGCGTCACCGCCGTGCGGGTCCAGCGCCTCGTCTCCAAGGACGACGACGCGCGGCCGATCGCCATGATCCTGGAGATGGACTTCCCCGACCAGGCGGCCCTGGACGCCTGCCTCGCCTCGTCGATCCGCCCGGAATCGCACGCCGCCACCGAGGCGGTGATGCAGATGTTCGACGGCCGCTTCTACCATCTGGTCAGCGCCGGACGGACCTTGTCGCTGGTGGATTGAGATCAGGTCCCGGGACGCCGATGACCGACCATATTCACCGCCGTATTTACCGTACATAAACCGAGACTGACAGATTCATATCTTCTAGAGACAAAACTATTCGCCTACACACCAGTCGAACCAACCCTCTTAAGGGTCTCGGTGCAGCTTGTGCCCGAACGACACCCTTGGTTCAGGCGGACGGCGCGATGGCGAAGTGGATACCTGGCGCGGCCGTCTTCGGTCTCCTGTGCCTGATGATCATCCCAGCCCCCGGGATCTGGGGCGTCCTGATCGGGGCCGCCTGCGTGCTCGCCATCGTCGGCAGCCTGTGCATGCTCGTCCTCGATCGGGTGGCGAGCGCCATCCTCGTCTGGCGCCAGCGGGTGCGGGTGCGACGCCCGAGCTCGGGCCGGAGCCGCAGCCGGGTGGTCCATGCCGGCTCCAGGGTGACCCGGAAGGTCTGAGCCTCCGGCGGGGCGCCGGGGACTGGATTCCCCGCGGTATCGGTGCAAGGTCCCGGCGCCGCGATCACGGCGCCTGAGACCAAACCGGGACGGTCCGATGAAGCTCCTCTACTCCCCCGCCTCTCCCTACGCCCGCAAGGTGCTGGTCCTCGCCCACGAGACGGGCCTGATCGACCGGATCGCCGTCACCGTCGCGGGGGCCTCGCCGACCGGCCCCTCCGCGGAGGTCGCCGCCCACAATCCGCTGGGCAAGATCCCCGCCCTGGTGCTGGAGGACGGCACATCCCTCTACGACAGCCGTGTGATCTGCGAGTATCTCGACAACCTCTCCGCCGGCCCGCGCCTGTTCCCCGAGGGCGCCGCCCGCTGGGACGCGCTGACCCGGCAGGCGCTCGCCGACGGCCTGCTCGATGCGGCGCTGCTCACCCGCTACGAGCGGGTGCTGCGTCCCGAGCCCCACCGCTGGGACGCCTGGGAGGCCGGTCAGGTCGGCAAGATCCGCGCGGCGCTGGACCGGTTCGAGAGCCTGGTCGGCGGGATGCCGGCGCTGGATATCGGCACGGTCGCGCTGGGCTGCGCGCTCGGCTACCTGGACCTGCGCTTCCCCGATCTCGCGTGGCGGGAGGGCCGCCCGGCGGTCGCCGCCTGGTACGCGGAGTTCGAGCGCCGCCCGTCCATGGAAGCCACCGTGCCGAAGGGCTGAGGGGCTGAGGGCCTCGCCGCGCCGAGCCGCGCAGACCGCGCCCCGCTACGGCCGGGCCCGGTCGGCGATCGCGTAGGGATGGGTCGATCCGAGCGGATCGGCGAGGAAGTCCTGGACCGTCCCGGCGCCGGTGCCGAAGGTGATGAGCAGGAAGCCGCCCGCCAGCGCGAAGTTCTTCAGGAAGTCCCAGAACAGCTCGCGGCCCCTGCCCCCGGCCCAGAAATCCCCCGGCACCCAGAACTGCTTCCACAGCAGCGCCGTCACCCCGCAATAGCCGGCGAGCACGAAGGCGGCGGCCCGGTCGGCGGTCCCGGTCAGGATGCACAGCGACATCCCGATCTCGACGCAGAGCCCGATCAGGATCAGCGCCGCCGCGGGCGCGGTGGCGTGCACGGCCTGCCGCGCCTGCCCGACCGCGCCCCTGAAGTTCAGGATCTTGTCGAGGGCGCTGAACGGCAGGAACAGCAGCACGAGGAGCAGGCGGACGCCGAACGCGATCGCGACGCTGAGGCTGGCCATGCTCTGAAGGGTCTCCCTCAACCCGGCCCGGTGCGGACCGCTGATCCAAGGCGGTGATCCAAGCCGCGAGCGGCGCGAAGGTTTCCTCCGCGACGGGCCGGTGCCGGCCGGGAGGGGCTCTGCCGCCCGGCATGCCGCGCTTCTTCGAGCGAGGGTGGCATCGCGGCAACAATGATTCAAGCCGTTTCGCGAAAATAATGGAACACCGGAAATTTTCAGAATTTCGGATCGATTCTCGGCCGACCGATCGATCGCGATGTATACAGTAGCTCGGAATCTTTTCGACTATTATTGAACTCAACCCGAACCGATCGTCCGAGACTTGACAGGCACGGTCCCGTCTCGGCTCCAGTTCTGCAAGTCTCTCTCGGTCGACGCGCGGTGATCACGCGTGACGGCGCGCAGATCGGGGGAACCGGACCGCAAACCGTATCCGCAGAACCGGCGAGCCTTGACCATGCGAATCGCGATCATCACGCCGTCGCGGCTCAAACCCTCGACCCTGGCCGGAGAGGCCGGCCCGTACTTCCTGGAGCACGCGATCGCGAGCGCCAACGCCCAGGAGCTCGACCGGCCGGCGACGATCCACTTCTTCGTCGGGACCGATCCCCGGACCGAGATCCCGGCACGGCTCGCCGCGCACCCGCAGGTCACCTTCGCGCGCGGCGCGCGCAAGGGCCAGATCCCCGCGCTGAACGCCGCCATCGCCGCCGTCGACGACAGCTGGGACCTCGTCGGCTTCCTCGAGGACGACGATCGCTGGCTGCCGCCCTATCTGGGCGTCGCCGTCCGCGCCCTGGACCGCTTCGATTTCGTCTCCTCGACGCAGCTCGAGACCGACGAGGCCGGCGAGGTGGTGCGGATCAACGACTTCGCGACGCCGTCGGGCTGGCTGATGCGGCGGACNCGATTTCGTCTCCTCGACGCAGCTCGAGACCGACGAGGCCGGCGAGGTGGTGCGGATCAACGACTTCGCGACGCCGTCGGGCTGGCTGATGCGGCGGACGACCTTCGCGCAGGTCGGCGCGATCAGCCCGGCCGCGAAGTGGCGCTACGACAACGAGTGGCTCGGCCGCCTCGCCGAGACCGGCCTGCGCCGCGCCCACCTCGTCGAGGCGACGGCGCCCGTCACGCTGCAGCACGCTTCCCTGGTCCGCCCGTGGCTCGCCAACGTCCTCCAGCTCGGCGGCCCCAACGTGCAGCTCGCGCGCCACGGCTTCGTCCTGCCGCTGGTGTGCCGCCTCGTGCATCCGGGCTCCGGAAGCTCGGATGTCGGCCAGGGCGGGACGTCGAGGGCCGAGAGCGAGGCCGAGTACCGGCGGCTGGTCGACCGCTTCGGCCGCATCCCCTGGTGAGATCGCCCTGGTGAGATCGCCCTGGTGAGATCGCGCCGCGCGGCGGAGGCTCCGCGGACCGGCGGCGCGCCCGACCGGCGCGGAGGCCGGTTCAGCCCGGGAGCGCACCCTGGGACGCCGCCGCGGAGCCGGTCACGCAGGCGCCGATCAGCCGCCGCACGAAGCCCGCGCAGGCCGCGAGTTCGTCCCGGGTGACGTACTCGTCCGCCCGGTGGGCGCGCGCGATCGAGCCCGGCCCGATCACCACGGCCGGCACGCCGCCGAGCCGCTCGAACAGCCCGCCCTCCGTGCCGTACGAGACCTTGGCGTGGCCGTTGCGGCCCGCGAGGCGCTTGGCCAGGGTCACGATCGCCGCCTCCGGATCGGTGTCGAGGCCCGGATAATCGATCAGCGGCTCGACCGCGACGCCGCAGGCCGGATCGCCGGCCCGCATCAGCGGCGCCAGCGTCCCGGTGGCGTAGGCGATCGCGGACGCCGCCAGCGCGGCGGCATCGTCCGCGCCGATCGCCCGGTACTCGAACTCGACGCTGCAGCTGTCGGGCACGATGTTGAGCGCCGATCCGCCCCGGACCACGCTCGACAGGCCGGTGGTGTGGGGCACGTCGTAGAGCGCGTCGCGGGCGCCGTCCCGGGCGATGGCCTCCGCCGACAGGCGGACATGCTCGATGAAGCGGGCGGCGTACTCGACCGCGTTGACCCCCTGGGGCGCCAGGGCCGAGTGGCTGGCCTTGCCGCGGAAGGTGAGGCGGGCGGCCGATTTGCCCTTGTGGCCGACCACCACGTCCATTCCGGTCGGCTCGCCCACGAAGCAGCCGAGCGGCCGCGGCACGCGCTCGAGCATCCGGGCGATCAGCGGGCGCACGCCGAGGCACCCGATCTCCTCGTCGTACGAGATCGCGATGTGGATCGGGGTGGCGAGCTCCGCCGCGACCATCTCGGGCAGGAGCGCGAGGCAGACCGCGAGGAACCCCTTCATGTCGGAGGTGCCGCGCCCGTAGAGCCGCCCGCCCTCCTCCCGCAGGACGAACGGGTCCGACGACCAGGGCTGGCCGTCGGTCGGCACCACGTCGCTGTGGCCGGAGAGCACGTAGCCGGGGCGCGTCTCGTACGGCCCGACGCTGACCAGCAGCGCCGCCTTCCGGCCCGTCGGATCCGGCACCCGCTCCACCGCGGCGCCGAGGTCGCGGCAATAGGCCTCCGCCCAGTCGATCAGAGGCAGGTTCGAGCGGGCGCTCACCGTGTCGAAGGCGACGAGCGCGGCGAGCAGCGCCGCCGGATCGGGCGTGCCGGGGCGCGGCGTGGCGGTCTGTGCGGACTCTGTCATGGATCCCATGTCGTGGGGAGGCCGTGGGGAGGCCGTGGGGAGGTCTTGGCTGGGTCTTGGCTGGGTCTTGGCTGGGTCTTGGCTGGGTCTTGGCTTGATCCTCCCTCGGTGTCGCGGACACAGGGAGATCATTTCGCGGTCCTCTCGGCTTGCTCGGGCGTGAGATAGCCGAGTGCCGAGTGGATGCGTTGCC
>NZ_LMPY01000031.1:0-33607 GCF_001424445.1 Methylobacterium sp. Leaf361
CCGGAGCGCCAAACCCTTCGTCTGGACCAAGCCGGCTACCGACATCCTCGCCGCCGTCAGCCGATCCCCTGAACCATCTGTCTGAGTCAGTGCACTAGCGTGGCAAGGATCGAACTGCGCTCATCGGTGCGACGAACCTCAGTAGCCTCACCTTGAATGAACCAGCGGCATCCGAGCTTATCGAACACAACGGCGCTCTCGATCTCCTCGATATCACGGCCGCGGCCGTAGAGCGTGGCACCGTTGCCGTCACGGTCGAGGATCAGCGCGGTGTCAGCCGCACCGGACAGGCCGAGAGTTCCCGACACCTTCTCAAAGGGGTCGCTCTCGGTTCCAGACTTGCGGGTGTGGTGCACCACGACGATGGCGACGCGGTACTTGCCGGCGAGTCCCTGTAGCCCCTTGATGGCGTTGTAATCGGCCTCATAAAGGGACTCGCTTGATCCGCGTGTCTGTTTGAACATGGCCAACACATCGACGATGATGAGGCGCGGATTGTCCTTGCTGTTGATCCACTGCTCAATCTGTTCGAGGCCTCCGTCGTTGGCGCGGGGCCACTCGGTCTGGTACTCGAACGCAGTCGGCCAATCCGGGTTGAATGGACCGATCATCTTGTCGATCCGGCGCTGCAGCCGGCGCTCGTTGTCCTCCAAAGCCAGGTACAGCACGTCGCCCTGTTCACAGACGATGCCGCCGAGACAGTCGCCGCCGCGTGCCACGGCAAGTCCGGCTTCGAGGACGAGCCAGGATTTGCCGAGCTTGGGCCGACCGGCGAGCAAAGTGCAGCCTTCGGCGATGTAGCCAGGCACCACGTAGCGGATCGGGGGGAACACCATTTTCCGCAGATCGGCCGCTGTGCGGGCAATCACTGGCTTCGGCGGAACGAAGCTCGTGATCTCATAGCCGTCAGACATGGCTCACCTCCCGCACGACATCATTGAGGTCGTTGCCGAGTGTCTTCGACTTGACCAAGAACACTTCGCGGCCGGCGCGATGCCAGCGGTCAGCGCAGAGTTCGGATGCGCCACGACCTGCTGGATCGTCGTCGACAGCGATCCAGAGGCATTCGATGCCGGGCAGAACTGGAAAGCTGGTGATCCCGCCCGCGTTCAGGACGGACCAGACGGGAGAGGCACCGAACTCCGGCAGGCGGCGCAGCGAGAGGGTCGTCTCGATACCCTCGCCGATCCCGAGGCAGGTGGTCACCTCTTCGTCCGGCGTGACTTTTACGGCGCCGCCGCGAATGCTCCCGAGGGCGAGCCGATCCTTGCCGTTGACCTCAGCCTTCCGACCGTCACTCATCAAAGCTGAGCGATGGATCGCCTGCGGCTGGTTGGTGACGACGTTCCGGACCAGGGCGACCATGGCCGGGGTACGAATACCCGCGAAGGGACAACTCGGATGAAACCGCAGAACCGCGTGCACATCGTCAACGAGGTCGAGGCCGCGATGGGCGAGGTAGTGGGCGACGGGCGACTCGGCCGCCTCACGAGCCTCGCGCCAGATCCGCAGGGCCGGCGCCGTGCGGTCCGAGCCAGAAGGAGGGGGCGGTGAATACCCACCCCCTTCGCTCGAAGGCGCAATTTGCGCCTTGGCTATCTTGAAAGGGTGCCCAACTTGGACACCCATGCCGAGCCGGTCCCGCACATGATCCCGACAGACGCCGAAGTCGTCACCGGCATGGCTGTGCAGGGTGAACCCGCCCGGCGCCGAGGCGTCGAACAGGACAGAGAGGGAGCGGTCCCGGCGGCTGTGGTTCGGACCGGGGCAGACGATGCCCCGGCCGACCACCTCGCCACCGAGCGCGCGCGCTGCGGAGCGGAGGTCCATCATCGCGCCGCCCTCCGGGAGTCCGAAGAGGCGAACGCCAGTTCCGCGATCACTGCGGCAAGGGAGGGACTGCATTTCAGGCGCGCGGTGACCCGGCGCGCTTGAAGGTCGGTGTGGTGTGGGCTATCTCTGAGATCGTCAGCCGCCAAGCAGACATTTCCCAGAGCCCTCGGCGTACCAGCGCCGGGGGTTCTAACGTTGTAGGCCACGTTATGCGGCCTCTTTCTTCGAGGCTTGCCGGATTTCAAAGGCCTGCAGATCGGCCAGCCGCCAGTAGCGGCGACCGTTAATCCGAATTGGCTGCGGGAAGCTGAGGCCAGCGTCCTTCAGCCACCGAAAGATTGTCATGTCGCTGACCTGATACCGAGCCAAAACCTGGGCTGTCGGCAGCATGTTTTCAGGGGATCGTTGGATACGAGGGTTCATCGCGCCGCTCCTTTGAGGAACACGCTGTCTATTGATGCCAGATGTTGGGCTATGTCTCCGGGAGAACCGGGAGATGTCCGGGAGAATTACCCTCGCGCGACCTGCCGCTCAAATTCCTGGAGCGCTTCCGAAACGAACTTCTGGATATCCCGCTCGTCCGGCGCTCGCCCACGCTCGTCTGCAAACCAGCGCTGCACAACACGTGTTAGCTCAGCGTTCGACTGCATACCGTTGTTATACAAGTGCCCCGCCAACGCTCCGGCAGCAGCAGCCCAGTCATGCGTAGGAGCCCGCCCAGCGCGCAATGCTTTGGTGGCAACCGGCTTTGCTGATGCCTCTCCCTCCCGAACAACATCCATTTCCGGAAGGATCCCGGGCCAAAGACTGATTAAATCGCTCCGGCTAAATTCAACCCGGTGAAAATCACCGAAATGCGTATAATCTGGAGGGTCAGAAAACTGACCAATTTTCGTGATTTTAAACTCTATGCGCCCTTCATTCCAGATAATAAACTCCCTCTTTACGCCTCTATCTGCACTAAGATGAGTTTCTGGATAGTGCTTATCCCCCAAATAATACATTCCACGAGCTTTCAGCTTTTTCTCGCGAAAGGCATTGTACAGCATCAGTTCCGCTGTCTTCTCGCTTGCGAAAAACACAGCTGCAGCCTTGTGAGCCAACGGCAGCGCAATCCATTCGCTGCGCTCACTCATCGGCCTTTCCCTCCCTCAGCTTATCAATATGCGTTGCCCAAGCTTCGAGCGCCGCCCGCTTCTCGGCTGCGAAGTGATGCCGCTGGTAGATGCCGGTTACCCCTCCGAACGACCCCGAGGTGTGGTTCAGGACCTTCTCGATCACCGGCACATTAGCCCCGAGCCGCGCCATGCCAGAGGCTGCCGTGCGGCGCAGGTCGTGCAGCACCCACGGCGGCGCATCCGGTACGGCTGCGTCGAGGCGCTTCTTGATCTTGCTGAAGCCTGAGACTGGCGTCTCGCCTGTGGTGGTGAACACCAAGCCTCGGCTGCCCGCGATGCGGCGGACCCCGGTCAACACCGTAACTGCCGCGTCGGAGAGCGGCACGTCGTGCGCGATCCCGTTCTTCGCCCGCTCCTTCGGGATCGTCCAGAGCCGCGCATTGAGGTCAACTTCGCGCCACGTCATCTGTCCGACCTCATCGCGACGCTGGGCCGTAAGCGCCAACAGCTTGATCAGCGCGCCGAACGGCTCGTTGAGCCGGTCGCAAGCCTGCAGGATGGCTCGCAGCTCGACATCAGACAGTACGCGGTCACGGCTCTTCTCCGCCGTCGGCGCCTTCACGTCCGCACAGGGATTGGCGACAATCACGCCGCGCTCGATCAACCAGCCGAACATGCGCCGTACTACCGCGAGGGTGCGGTTAGCCGACACGGGCGCACCGCGGTCGACGATGGCATCCATCAGTTCGACGACATCGCGCTTGGCGATCTCCTGCACCCGGCGAGCACGCCAGAGCGGCAGGACATGGGTCGCGAGCAGACGCTCGCTCTCGCGCCAGGTCTGCTCCTTCGTGTTGGCCTTGGCATAGCGCTCGATGAACAGCTCGGCCGCTGCATCGAAGCGATCCCGCGCCGGCCCGGCCAGTTCTCCAGCCAAGCGCCGCGCCTCGGCCTTATCGGCAGCCGGATCGCGGCCCGACGCAACTGCCACGAGAGTGCGCCGAGCAATCTCACGAGCGCTCGCGAGATCGATGGCTGGGTAGCGCCCGAGCGTGTGCTTCCGGGTGCGTCCGCCAGCGCGGTAGCGAACGGCCCACGATTTCACGCCTGACGACTGGCAGACCAAATAGAGGCCAGGGATCAGCCCGTCCGGGACCTCCGTCCGGACCGGTCCGCCCTTCAAGGCCTCGATCCCTCTGACCGTGAGGGCCTTCGGCATGACCTCGCTCCGAAACCGCTGGCCTTCTGGGGGTATCACCAGGGTAACACCCGAGGCGCGTTTGGCCCTGTTAGGCTCCGTGTTTAACACTAGCCAACACTCCCAAAAATACAAGCTATCACATAGGCTTGCAGACACCGCCCGCTGTGAGGCTGTGTTAGGCTGCGAGATGGTTCTTCGTCAGTTTTGTAAACCGAAGGTCGGGGGTTCGATCCCCTCCGCCGGCACCACGACATTCGATCGCCGAGGCCGGGCCTCGCGCCCGTGGGGCGTGACCGTCGTCCGGCACAGCGCGTCGGCTGAGGCCGCGCCACCGCGCCGATCCCGATGTCGCGACGGGCCGGTCTCGGGTGGGGGTTTCGGCCCAATTCCGTCGGCACCGCCGCCGCGACACATCCGGCGCCGGCCTGTCTCACCGCTCCCGGGTCCGGTCGCGGACCGCTGCTTGACGCTGGGATGCCAGCGTGCCCTCCTGGCCGAAAGACAGAAATTGCCGCGGAGGACGGTCTGCCATGGCGTCGATCCGGAGTTGCGTGCTCTCGGTCGCGATCGGCTTCGCCGCGCTCGCCGGGCCGGCCGTTGCCGAGCCGATCCGCGTCAAGGTCGGCGTCCTCAACGACATGTCCGGCGTCTACGCCGATACCGGCGGCAAGGGCTCCGTCGTCGCCGCGCAGATGGCGGTCGAGGATTTCGCCAAGACCGAGCCGGGCGTGCAGGTCGAGATCGTCTCGGCCGACCACCAGAACAAACCCGATATCGGCGCCGCCGTCGCCCGCCAGTGGTACGACCGCGACGACGTGGACGCGATCCTCGACGTGCCGACCTCCTCGGTGGCGCTGGCGGTGAGCCAGGTCACCCGCGAGAAGAACAAGGTCTTCATCGACTCGGGGGCCGGCACCACGGAGCTGACCGGCAAGCAGTGCTCGCCGAACACGATCCAGTGGACCTACGACACCTACGCCCTGGCGCACGGCACGGCCGGCGCCATACTCAAGCGCGGCGGCGACACGTGGTACTTCCTCACCGCCGACTACGCCTTCGGGCTCTCCCTTCAGAACGAGGCGAAGGCCGTGATCGACACGGGCGGCGGGCGGGTACTGGGCGCCGCGCGGGTCCCGTTCCCCGCCACGGACTTCTCCTCGTTCCTGCTGCAGGCGCAGGCCTCGGGCGCGAAGGTGGTGGGTCTGGCCAACGCGGGCGGCGACACGGTCAACGCGGTCAAGCAGGCGCACGAGTTCGGGCTGACCGACGGCGGCCAGAAGCTCGCCGCCCTGCTGATCTACGCCGTCGACGTCCACGCGATCGGCCTGCAGACCGCGCAGGGCCTGGTGCTGACCGAGTCGTTCTACTGGGATCTCAACCCGGAGACCCGGGCCTTCTCGGAGCGCTTCTACCCGCGCAACGGCAACAGCATGCCGACGATGAACCACGCGGGCGTCTATGCCGGGCTCCTGCACTACCTGAAGGCCGTGGCGGCGACGAAGTCGACGGACCCGCAGAAGACCATGGCCTGGATGAAGGCCAACCCGACCGACGACCCGCTGTTCGGCAAGGGTGTGGTCCGGGCGGACGGGCGCAAGATCCACCCGATGTACCTGTTCGAGGTGAAGGCGCCGTCCGAGTCGAAGGGCCCGTGGGACCTCTACAAGGTGCTGGAGACGATCCCCGCCGAGCAGGCCTTCCGCCCCCTCGCCGAGGGCGGCTGCCCGCTCGTCGCCAAGCCGTAGGGAGGGAGCCGAACGCCATGATGCGCGCGCTCGAAGGGCAGGCCGCCTGGGTGACGGGGGCCGGATCCGGGATCGGGCGGGCGGCCGCCGTGGCGCTGGCGCGGGCCGGCATGCGGGTCGCGCTCACCGGACGGGGTCAGGAGGCCCTCGCGCGCACCGCGGAGATGGTCCGCGCGGCGGGCGGCGAGGCGCTGGTCGCCCCGGCCGACATGGGCGTGGCCGACGACGTGCAGCGCGCCTGGGAGGCGGTTCACGCCGCGTGGCGGCGCTGCGACCTGCTGGTGAACTCGGCGGGCCTCAACGTGCCGCGGCGCGGCTGGAGCGAGATCACGCCGGCCGGGATCGACGCCGTGGTCGGCGTCAATCTCAACGGCCCCTTCTACGCGGCGCGGGCGGTGCTGCCGACCATGCGGGCGCAGCGGAGCGGCCTGATCATCCACGTCTCCTCCTGGGCCGGCCGCTACGTCTCCAAGCTGACGGGACCGGCCTATTCCGCCGCCAAGCACGGGCTCGTGGCGCTCTCGGAGAGCCTGAACCAGGAGGAGTGCGGGCACGGCATCCGGTCCTGCTGCATCTGCCCCGGCGAGGTCGCGACGCCCCTCCTCGACAAGCGGCCAGTCCCGGTCACCGCGGAGGATCGCGGGCGCATGCTCCAGCCGGAGGATCTCGCCGAGACGATCCTGTTCGTCGCCCGCCTGCCGGCCTCCGTCTGCGTCAACGAGATCCTGATCAGCCCGACCTGGAACCGCGGCTATCTCGAGGGCGTGAAGCTCTGAGCGGGGCCGTCGCGGCGCGCTTGGCCGAGGGCGCGGTGCGCTCATCCCGCGTTCAGGCACGGAGGACGAGTGTCGCCACGGCCAAGCTGAACACAAGTATTTCTGAATTGTATCTGAGACTTTATGGATTAAATTCGGCGCAAGCTGAGCTATTTCAAGATTAAAATTGGATGAATGCGGGGTTCAGAACCGATTAAATCCGTCGCGCCTACCAGCGCTGCCGGAAGGCGATGAGACGCGTCTTCGCCGAACCGATGGGGACAACGGTCCGGCGGACCGCCGGGCCCCTCGGGGCCCCATCGCGCACGACCGGGGGGCGCGACCATGTCAGGGACCGAGGACGATCCAGGGATTCCGGGCTCCGCCGGCGCGGCGGACCCGGCCGGACCGGGCGCCGCGGCCGCGTCACGCCCGGTGCCGGTCGGCGGACCCGGCCGGCCGATCGACGACGGCGCGCGGGACCGGATCGGGCGCGGCCTGCGCCTGCACTACGCGGGCGTCCTGGCCCTGCCGATCCCGGACCGGCTCCGGACGCTGCTCGACGAGCTCGCCGCACACTCCGACACGGAGGCCTCGCGATGACCCTGATGCTGCAAGCCGCCCCCGCGGGGAGCGGATCCGGTCCGGCCCCCCGGGGCGCCGACGCGGAGATGCGCGACCTCCTGCTGGGGGCGATCCCGGCGCTGCGGGCCTTCGCGTTCTCGCTGACCTACGACCTCGACCGCTCGGACGACCTCGTGCAGGACACGCTCGTGCGCGCCTGGGTCAACGCCGCAAGCTTCCGCCGCGGGACCAACCTGACCGCGTGGCTGTTCACGATCCTGCGGAACCTGTTCTACTCGGAGCAGCGCAAGCGCAAGCGCGAGGTGGAGGACGCCGACGGCCTCCATGCCGGGCGCCTGACCGCCCTCCCCGAGCAGGAGATCCGGATGGAGATGGCGCAGTTCCAGAGCGCGCTGAACCGGCTGCCGCCGGCCCAGCGCGAGGCGCTGGTCCTGGTCGGCGCCCAGAGCTTCACCTACGAGGAGGCCGCGGCCATCTGCGGCGTCGCGGTGGGCACGATCAAGAGCCGGGTCAGCCGCGCCCGGACCCGCCTGATCGAGGTGCTGGGCATGACCGGCACCGACGACATCGGACCCGACCCGCAGACCCGCGCGGCCCTCGACGGCTCCTGAGGCGCGCGCCGCGGCGAGGACCGCCGCGGCGCCTACTTGATGAGCCTGACGACGTCGCGGAACCGCCTGTGCCGCGCCGTGCCGAGCCACTCGAACGCCACCATCTCGGTCGTGACGATCTCGGCGCCGTGGGCCGCCATCCGGGCGAGCGCGGCCTCCCGGTTCTCGATCCGCCGCGAGCCCACGGCGTCGGCCACCACGGCGACGCGGCGGCCGGACTCGCGCAGCCCGAGAACCGTCTGCAGCACGCAGACATGCGCCTCGCAGCCGCTGACCACGAGGTCGCGATCCGCGGGCAGGCGCTCGAGGAAGCCGGGCGTCCGGGTCGCGCCGAAGCTCATCTTCGCGAAGGCCGTCCCGGGCTCGGGCGCCAGGGCCGGCACGGTCGGCCCGAGGCCGCCGGCATTCTGCTCGGTGACCAGGACCGGGACGTCGAGCAGCTGCGCGGCGGCGAGGAGGCGGCCCGCATTGGCGACGACCCCGTCCCCTTCCGCGATCGTCGGCATCAGCCGGACCTGAACGTCGATGACGAGGAGGAGCGAGCGGGCGGGGTCGATCAGCGGCATCGATGTCTGGTCCCTGCGGACGGGTCGCGTCGGAGACGGAGGAGGCCATCCTGGCCCCATCCGAGCCGTATCCTCGCCCCCATCCGGTCCGGTGGGGACCGCGCCCGCCGGCATGACACGTGCGCGCCCCGACCGCGACCCCGCCCAAGAGCCGCTCCCGATCGTTTTGCGACGGTTGGGAAGGGCGGCAACTCCGGTCCCGGCAGCCGCGCCAGGGCCCCTCTCTCTCGCGGAAGAGGGCACCGGTGCCTCGTTCGGCACGGGCCCGGCGATCACCTCCGTCCCGAACCGACAGGGAACGGCTCTAGCGGAGCGCGATGTCGCCGGGGACGTTCGCGGCCGCGGCGCCGCCGGCGGCCTTCTCGAACCACCGCCGGGCGGCCTCGAAATCCTGCTTCACCCCGCGACCGTTGACGTAGAGGAAACCGAGATTGTTCATCGCCTCCGCGTGGCCGGCGGCGGCCGCCTTCTCGAACCAGCGGCGGGCCGCGGCGGCGTCCGTCTTCACGCCCTGGCCGTTCAGGTAGAGGCTGCCGAGGTTGTTCATCGCGTCCACGTTGCCGCCGGCGACCGCCCGCTCGAACCAGCGGCGGGCCGCGGCGGCGTCCCGCTTCACGCCCTGACCGTTGAGGTGCAGGCTGCCGAGGGCGTTCATCGCGTCAACGTTGCCGGCGGCGGCGGCCTTCCCGAACCAGGACGCGGCCGCGCCGTAATCCTGCCCGACGCCCTGACCGTTGGCGTAGAGTAGGCCGAGATTGTACAGGGCCGACGCGGCGCCGGCGGCCGCCGCCTTCTCGTACCAACTGCGCGCGGTGGCGTAGTCCTGCGTCACGCCCTGGCCGGCATCGTAGAGGCTGCCGAGGTTGTTCATGGCCTCGGCGTTGCCCGCCAGGGCGGCCTTCTCGAACCACGCGGCCGCGGCGGCGTAGTCCTGCTTCACGCCCTGGCCGTTGTAGTACAGGCTGCCGAGGTTGAGCATGGCGTCGACGTCACCGCCGGCGGCCGACTTCTCGAACCAGCGTCCGGCCGTACCGAAATCCTGCTTCACGCCCTGGCCGTTGATGTAGAGGATTCCGAGATTGTACATCGCGGCGGCGCTGCCGCTGACGGCCGTCGTCGTGGAGAGGCTCCCGGCGGTCTCCGCCTGTGCGCCCAGCCCGGACAGGACTGAGAGCGCCAGAGACATGGAGACGATGGATGTCGCGCGCATGGCCGTGAATCCCTGTGCGGGCACGCGAACCGTCATGCCCTGCGCGGAAGCCGATCCCGAGCATCTTCCGCAATGCTGAAGGCGTGTTCCCGAACCTTCTTCGGCCGCTGACAGTCTTCCGGGCGAAAAACCCTTCGGCTAGACTGCACCGGACTGATCCTTGACCTATCCGGGCTCGGCGGGACTTTCTGGACCAAATCGCACATGCGGCCCGCATGGCCGGCCGACATCGCCGGCGCGCGCCACAGGCCGCGACAGGGTTCACGCGCGGCGGGGACCGTGCGGGACCGGCCGGAAGGAGGCGTTGAGGGCTCGGCGGGGCGGGCGACCGGCCCCGGGACACGTCGCTAGTAGGTCGCGAACAGCCGCGCCACCGCCTCGGGCTCCGCCGTGACGGTCAGCGCCAGGGCGAGCAGGATCCGGGCCTTCTGCGGGGTGAGGTTGTCGGCGCTGAGGATGCCCCGGCTGCGCAGCCGGGTGGTGAGCGGGACCACGCCGCTGCCGGCCCGGGTCGACATCACCACCACGATCCCGGCGGCCGCCGCCGCCTCCAGGGCCTCGGCCTCGGCGGGCGGGGTCATGCCCGGCGCGAGACCGGCCGCGACGAGGCCGCGCGCGCCCGCGGTCAGGAAGGCCCGGACCGCGGTGCCGTCGGCGTCGGCGTACCCGTAGGCGACGTCGACCCGCGGCAGCGCCGGCAGGGTCCGGATGTCGAAGGGCGTGCCCGGCGCGTGCGCCCGCTCGGAGCGGCGGTAGTAGCGGACGGACTCGCCGTCGACGTGGCCGAGCACGCCGAAATCCGGGGTCCGGAAGGTCTGGAGCCGGGCCACCGAGGTCTTGGTCACCTCGCGGGCCGCCTGGATCTCGTCGTTGAGCACCACCAGCACGCCGCGCCCGCGGGAGGCGGGCGCCGCGGCCGTGCGCACGGCCGCCACGAGGTTCAGCTTGGCGTCGGTGGAGAGGGCGCTCATCGGCCGCTGCGAGCCGACCAGCACCACCGGCAGATCCACCGTCAGGGTGAGGCTGAGGGCGTAGGCGGTCTCCTCCAGCGTGGCGGTCCCGTGCCCGATGACGATGCCGGCGAGGTCCGGGTGCTCGGACGCGAGGCGCTCGCACAGCCGGACGAGGTCGCGCCACTCGGCGAACCCGATCGCCGGGCTAGGGACCGCCCGGAACGGCACCGGCACCACCGCGGCGACTGTCGCGAGTTCCGGAACCGCGTCCAGGATCGCGCCGGCCTCGAGACGCCGGTCGGTGGCGGTGTAGTCGAGGATGTCGAGGGCATCGCGGCCGAGGGACGAGATCGTCCCGCCCGTGCCGATGAACGCGACCTTGGGCAATCCGGTCCCCGCTCCTGCCGCCATGCCGTCTCTCCCGTGCCTGTCCGGCGCTGTGATGCCGCGTCGCGCGGCCGGGGTCGACCCCGGCCGCGCGCAGGCGGGCGATGCACCGGGCGGGAGGCCCGCCGGGCGCGTCCCCGGCCTCAGCTGCGGAAGTCGAGGAGGAGCGCCGAGACGGCGCCGCTGTTGGCGGTGCCGCTCGCCCCATAGCCGACGCGGCCCGACTGGCCGCTCTGGAGCTGCTGGATGAAGGTGGATAGCAGGTCGTTCGTCGTGCGCGCCGCGTCGGTGGTCGAAGTCGAGGTCGAGGCCGACGCGGAGACCGACGCCCCGCTCCCGGCGCCGCCCGCAGCGTCCGTCGGCGCCGGGCCGGGCGGGGGCCCCGGCGGCGGGCCGTCCGGGCCGGCGACGTCGCCAGTCCCGTCGCCGGTGGCGTCCGCGCTCTGGGTGCTCCGGCCGTGGCTGGCGAACAGGTTCTTCAGCTCCGTGGCTTGGTCGGCGGTGAGGCTGCCGCTGCTGACCTGATCGGCGATCAGGCCGTCGATCCGGTCCTTCATCGAGGACGGGTCGAGCCCGGACCGGCTCGTCGCGCTGGTCGAGGCAGCGCTGGTCGACGACAGGCTCCTATCGATGCTGCTCAGGGCGCCCGCGAGGGCCGTCGCGTCGGTGCTGCTGATCGTGCCGGCCGACAGCGCGCTGCTGATCGTGTCGGATATCCGGGTCTGGGGCGACGCAGGCGGCGACCATCGCTGCGCGGCGAGCTGTGCTGTCGCGGTGGACGAGACGGTACTCATGGGGGGCTCGGGTCACGGATGAGCCGGATTCGCCCGGCGGCGGGTCCGTGTGCAAATTACCCACGCGGTTCTTAAGGCCGCGTTTCCGGGATCGCCCGGATTCCCGTCGCGCTGGCGGACTCGGGGACGGCCCGGAGCCGGGGCGCGACCAGGGATCCCGGTCGCGCCGCTCAGAGGCTCGCGGCCATGCGCAGCGGCGGCGCCTCGGCCGGTCGCGCCGCGGCCTCGGCGTGGCCGTAGAGGCCGCGGTGCTTCGGGTTCGGCGAGAGCCGGTCGGTCAGGCCGATCACCGTCTCGGCGGCGCCGAGCAGGAGCGCGCCCTCCGGGGCGAGCTGCGCCGCGAGCCGCGCCAGGACGTCGGACTTGGTCGGCGCGTCGAAGTAGATCAGCACGTTGCGGCAGTAGATCACGTCGAACTGGCCCAGCGAGGCGAAGCTGTGCAGCAGGTTGAGCTGGCGGTAATCCACCATGCTGCGCAGGCTCTGGGCGATCTGCCACTGCTCGCCGACCTGGGTGAAGTACTTGATCAGCCACTGCACCGGCAGGCCGCGCTGGACCTCGAAATGGCTGTACAGCCCGAGCTTGGCCTTCTCGATCACCTCGGTGGACAGGTCGGTGGCGACGATCTCCACCTGCCAGCCGGCGAGCCGCGGCGCCGCCTCCTGGAGGAGCATGGCCAGGGAGTACGGCTCCTGCCCGGTCGAGGCCGCCGCGCACCAGATCCGCAGCCGGCGGCGGCCGGCATTGCGCGCCAGCACGTCCGGCAGGAGCGTGTCGCGGAACAGGTCGAAGGGGATCCGGTCGCGGAAGAAGAAGGTCTCGTTCGTGGTCATGGCCTCGACCACGGCCCGCTCGATCGTGCTGTTCTGGGCGAGCTTGAGGGCGCCGATCAGGTCGCCGAGGCTGGCGAGGCCGAAGCGGCGGCAGACCGGGGTCAGCCGGCTCTCCACGAGGTAGCGCTTCTCCGGCGTCAGCGCGAGGCCGGAGCGCTGCTTCAGGAAGGTGCGCAGGAATTCGAACTCGAGCTCGGTCATGCCGGCTGCCCCGTGATCAGGGCGCGCAGCGCCGTCGCGAGTTCGGGCAACGGCAGCACGGCCTCGGCGAGCCCGGCCCGCGCGACGCTGCCCGGCATGCCCCAGACCGTGCTGGTGGCCTCGTCCTGGGCGAGGACCGGGCCGCCGGCCTCGGTGAGCGCCCGGGCGCCGTTGGTCCCGTCCGAGCCCATGCCGGTGAGGATCACGGTCGCGGTGGCGGCGCCGAAGACCACCGCCGCGTCCTTGAACAGGACGTCGACCGCGGGGCGGCAGAAATTCACCGGGGGGCCGTCGGTGAGCTTGATGATCGGGCCGCCGGCCCCGCCGGCCAGCCCCATGTGGCGGCCGCCCGGGGCGACGTAGATACGGCCCGGCTCGACCCGCTCCTCGGCCTTGCCCTCCGCCGCCGGGAGCCCGGTGCGGGTGGCCAGGTGCTCGGCGAAGACCGCCGTGAAGATCGGCGGCATGTGCTGGACGATCAGGACCGGCAGGCGCCGCAGGGCGGCCGCGCCGATGCCCTCCAGCATCTCGCCCACGGCCCGCGGGCCGCCCGTGGAGGAGCCGATCAGCAGGGCGCGGGGCTGGGTCCGGTTGCGGACCTTGGGCCGCAGCGTGAAGGGGGTCGCCGGGCGCGCCGCCGCGGCCGGCGCCGGATGCACCGCGGCCGGTGCGGCCGCCGGCGCGGCGTGGTACCCGGGCGCGTGGCCGGCGGGCGCGGCGGCCGGGCGCCGGCCACGTGCGCGGGCGGAGCCGAACACGCGGACGCGCTCGATCAGCTCGACCCGGAACGTGTCCGAGGTGGTGACGCCGCGGCTGCTCTCCGGCTTGGCGATGTAGTCCACCGCGCCGAGGGCGAGGCATTTCAGCGAGATATCGGCGTTGCGCGTCGTCAGCGTCGACATCATCACGACCTGCACGCTCGGGCTCATGGCGAGCATGCGCGGCAGCGCGGTCGTGCCGTCGAGTTCCGGCATCTCGATGTCGAGCAGGACCACGTCCGGGTCGTGCTTGGCCATCAGCTCGAGGGCGATCCGGCCGTTCGAGGCCGTGCCGACGAGCTCGAATCCGGCCTCGCCGATCCAGCGGGCCACGAGGCCGCGCACCACGGCCGAGTCGTCGGCCACGAGCACACGGATCGCCGTGGCCGATGAGGTCGTGCTCTGGGTTGGCGGCGTGCGCAGCGGGGCGACCGCGGGACTCAGGGCCATGATGATTGCCTCGGGTGCAGGGTCGCGGGGCTCGGGCCGCGGGTCAGGGAGCAGGCGATCAGGCCGCGTCGGCGACGAGACCGACCTGTTCGAGCTTGGCCGTCAGGATGTCGCGGTCGAAGGGCTTCATGATGTACTCGTCGGCCCCCGCCCGGAGGGCGCGGGCGATCGCCCCGACGTCGTTCTCGGTGGTGCAGAACAGGACCTTCGGCGCGCCCCCGCCCTCGCTCTGGCGCAGGGCCTGGAGGAACGCGTAGCCGTCCATGTTCGGCATGTTCCAGTCGAGCAGGATGGCGTCGGGCATGCTGGCCGCGCAGGCTTCGAGGGCGGCGCTGCCGTCCTCGGCCTCGCTGACATTCATGCCGAGATCCTCGATGATCCGCCGGGCGACCTTCCGGATCACCGCGGAATCGTCCACCACCAGGCAGGTGGTCTCGTGGGGCGCCTTCATCGACCTCTCCCTCAAGCCGCCTTGGCGCCGGCGGGCGTGAAGCCGAGGAGCGCGTCCACGTCGAGGATCACCAGGAGCCGGCCGTCGAGGCGGTGGACGCAGGTGGCGAGGTCGCGGAAGCGCGGATCCAGGTTGATCGGCACCGCCTCGCGGCTGTCGGCGCCGAGCTTGAGCACCTCGCCGACGCCGTCGACCACCAGCGCGAAGGTCTCGCCGGCCTGCTCCAGGCCGATCGCCATCTTCGGGCTGGCCTTGCTGCCGTCCGCCTCGGCCTCCGCGTCCGGCAGGCCCAGGCGCCGGCGCAGGCTCATGGCCGTCACGACCCGGCCGCGCAGGTTCAGCAGGCCGACGATCTCGGCCGGCGCCAGGGGAACCGGCGTCACGCCCGACGGGACGAAGACGTCGTGGACCCGCTCGATCGCCAGGCCGAACAGCGTCTCGCCGACGAAGACCGTGACGAAGTCGTCGGTGGCGCCGGTCTCGGCGCCGTTGGTGGGGGCGCCGCTGGTGTTGGCATTGGCAGCCTGCATCGGAACTCTCCGGATTCGTTCGTCGCGATCGTCGCGATCGGCCTGGGTCGATCGGCTTGGGTCGATCGGCCTGGGTCGATCGGCTTGGGTCGATCGGCCTGGGTCGATCGGCTTGGAGCGATCGGCCGGGGTCGATCGCCCGGGGCGGGCGGCGCGGCGGCTCAGGCGGCTTTCGACACCGTGGCGGCGCCGATCTCGGCCAGCGCCGAGATCAGGCCGCTGCGGTCGAACTTCGCCACGAGGTCGCTGATCGCCAGCGCCCGCGCCTTCTCCACCGCGTCGGCGCCGATCGCGCCGGTGAGGCCGATCACCGGGAGCCCGGCGAGGCGCGGCTCGGCCCGCCGCATCGCGGCGACGAGGTCGAAGCCGCTGCGACCCGGCATCTCCAGGTCGGTGACCACCACCTCGATCTGCGGATCGGACTGGAGGGTCGACAGGGCCGTCTCGGCGCTCGACGCCGTGACCACCTGGTAGCCCGCGGCCTTCAGCACCGGGCTCAGCATGTCGCGGAAGAAGGCCGAGTCGTCGACCAGAAGGACCGTGGAGATCTGCTCGGGCCGCTTCAGGCCGCGCGCCCAGTCGTCGTAGGCCAGCGGCAGGAAGTGGGCGATGTTGATGATGTCGGTCGCCCGGCCCCGCAGCACCGCCGAGCCGATCAGGTCCGACCGGTCGGCCGCGATCTCGATGTCGAGGCGCTCCTCGACGATGTCGACGATCTCGTCGACCACGAGACCCATGGCGCGCTCGCCGTCGGAGAACACCACCAGGGCCTGCGTCCCCTCCGACTTGATGGTGATCGCCGCGTCGGCCGGGACCAGGGGCATCAGGCGCCCGCGGTACTGGATCAGCGCGCGGCCGCCAAGCCACTCGACCTTGGCGCACTCGATCTCCTCGAGACGGGTGACCAGCGACAGCGGCACCGCCTTGAAGCTGCCCTGGCCGCCCTTGAACACCAAGAGCGTGGTCTTAGTGTCGGCCATCTCGACCGCCTCGTCGGCGTCGGCGTCGATGTGGCCGCCGCTGCCCTGGACGCCCTGCGCCACCTGACGGGCCACGCCGTTCGGATCGACGATCAGCACCACGGCGCCGTCGCCGAGGATCGTGTTGCCGGCAAACATCGGGATGTGCCGCAGCTTCACCGACATCGGCTTCACGACGATCTCCTCCGTGTGGAAGACCTCGTCGACGAGGATGCCGAAGCGCTCGCGCCCGACCTGGGCGACCACCACGAAGCCGGCCTGGTCCGTCTCCGCGCCCGGGCTCGTCTGGCCGAGCAGGCCGGTGAGCGAGACGATCGGCAGCAGCCGCTCGCGCAGGCGCAGCACCGGCGCGCCGTTGATGTGCTCGACCCGCTGCGCCCCGGCATCGACCCGAACCAGCTCCAGCACCGCCACCTGCGGCAGGGCGAAGCGGTGCTCGCCGGCCCGGACGATCAGGGCGGCCACGATCGCCAGCGTCAGCGGGATCTTGATGGTGAAGGTGGTGCCGCGACCCGCCGTGGTGGCGATGTCGATCAGGCCGCCGATGGTCTCGATGTTGGTCTTGACCACGTCCATGCCGACGCCGCGGCCCGAGACCGAGGTCACCGCCGCCGCCGTCGAGAAGCCGGCGTGGAAGATGAACTTGGCGACCTGGGCGTCGGTCATCCGCTCGATATCGGCCTGGGAGGCGAGCCCGCGCTCCGCGGCCTTCTTGCGGATGGCCGCGAGGTTCAGGCCCTTGCCGTCGTCGGCGATCTCGATCGTGATCGTGCCGCCCTCGTGGTAGGCGGCGAGGCGGATCGTTCCGCGGGCGGGCTTGCCCGCCGCCACGCGCTCGGCGGTCGATTCGAGGCCGTGATCCGCCGAGTTGCGGACCATGTGGGTCAGCGGGTCCTTGATGACCTCGAGGACCTGGCGGTCGAGCTCGGTCTCGTTGCCGACCATCACGAGGTCGATCTGCTTGCCGAGTTCGGCCGAGAGGTCGCGCACCACGCGCGGCAGCTTCTGCCACGCGTTGCCGATCGGCTGCATGCGCGTCTTCATGACGCCCTCCTGCAGCTCGGCGGTGACGTGCGACAGGCGCTGCAGCGGGACCTTGTAGCTCGAATCCTCGTGCCGGCGGGCGATCTCGAGGAGCTGGTTGCGGGTCAGCACCAGCTCGGAGACCATCGTCATCAGGTGCTCGAGCGTGTCGACGTTCACCCGGATGGTCTGGTTCTTGGCGGCGGCGGTCGTCTCGCCCTCGGCGCCCTCGACCTTCTCGGCGCGCGCCGGCTCGGACTTCTCGGCCTCGACGGGCTCGGGCTTCTTCTCGGCCTTGGGCGCCGCGCTGACGGCGGGCGCCGGGGCGGGGGCGACGGCGGCCGCAGGGGCGGGGGCGGGGGCGGGGGCGGGCATCGCGGCCACGGGGGCCGGCGGCGGGAGGAAGTCCGATTCGTCCGGACCGGGGGCGGCCAGGAAGGCGGCCTCCAGGTCATCGAGGGAGACCTCGCCGGGCTTCAGCTCGCGGACCACCGGATCGGGCAGGACCGGCTCGGGCGGCGGCGGGGCGGCGGCCTCCGGCTCGGGCGAGCCCTCGGCCATGCGCTCCAGGGCGGAGATGAGGTCGTCGTCCGAGCCCGCGGGCTCCGTGCCGGTGGCCTCCAGATCGGCCAGGATCGCCTTCAGCCGGTCCAGCGTCAGCAGGATCAGGGTGACGGAATCCGACGTGGCGGGCAGCCCGTCGCGGAAGCGACCCATCAAGGTCTCGGCGGCGTGCGCCAGAGCTTCCAGCCGCGGGAGTCCGAGGAACCCGCAGGTTCCCTTGATCGTGTGCACGAGTCGGAAAATGTTCCGCAGAATAGTCTCGTTGTTCGGATCCTGCTCGAATCGAACCAATTCTGCATCGACCGTGTCGAGATGCTCCCCGCTCTCGGTCAGAAACTCGCGAAGCAGGTCGTCCATAGGCGCTACTCGTTACGCGGAGAAGGTCTCGCGCAACCTACTTACTCGCGCGGGGTTAGGGAAGCGTTTCCATCCCGGCCCCGCGCGGCACCTTTTTCAGAGTTTCACGCCAGCGCCGTGTCCGAAGCCTCTCCATCGCGGCCTTCGGGCGCGTCGATCACTGCGGGCGTGGCGGTGATAGTCACTTCATCGCCCTCGATAGCGAAGCGGACATCCATGGCGGCGGCCCGGGCCACGAGGCCCGCGTAGAACGGCAGGATGCCGTGGGCGTCGACGGTGCCGCTCTCGGGGCTGCCGGCCATCAGCTCCTCGACGTGGGGCGGGATGCGGGCGTGCGAGCCCTTGGCCTTCAGCACCAGCGTGGGCGCCTCGCCGTCGCCGGAGACGACGACGTCGATCAGGCCGCCCCGGGGAACCGCCGAGGTGGCGACCATCACGAGATTGAGCAGGAGCTTGACCTTGTTCTTCGGGAACAGCGCCTGCGGGGCGCTCCAGGTCAGCTTGGTCTTGTCGTCGGAGAACATGCCCTTGGCGACGCTCTCGGCGTCGGCGAGGTCGATCGAGGCGCCGGCCGAGCCGGCGGCCCCGAAGGCGATGCGGGCGAATTTCAGCCGCGCCGAGGCCTGACGGGCGCTCTTCCCGATCAGCTCCAGGGCGAAGGTCCGCATCGATTCGTCCTGGTCGTCCTCCAGGACCTCGAGCCCGTTCACGATCGCGCCGACGGGGCTGATCACGTCGTGGCAGACGCGGGAGCAGAGCAGGGCGGCGAGGTCGAGGCCGTCGAGAGTCAGGGTGGGCGAGGTCGGGGAGGACATGGTGCGCTCCGGGCGGGCGGATCTGAGGTGCGGACGTCTGCGGGCCGGGGCCCCGATTGGGGCTGCCGGTTCCCGGCCGCCCGGTTCTCGGTCGCCCGGTCCTCGGCCGCCCCTGCGGCGATCGAGTCGCCCGAAGGGATCCCGCGCGGCCCGCGGGCCGGACCGGGGGCGACGACCGGTCCGCACGGATAGACGCCACGGTCGGCTTTGAAAAGCGTTACCGGATCGGACGGAAGGCCGGGACGGCCCCCGATTCCGGGCCCGCGCGGCCGCGAACGCGTCGCGGCTGCCCGGTCCTGGCCGCATCGTGAACGCGCGGCGGGCGCCGCAAGCCATGCGCGCCGGACCGGACACGGGCGGCCCGGTCGGCTACGATGCCGGCCCCGTCGCGCCAGGGAGGATGCGGCATGAGAGATGAGACCGGTCTCCCGAACAGATCGGCGAAGGGAGCGGCCGCCGAGCCAGCCGAGACGCTGCGCGCGCGCCTGCGCCCCCGGCTCGGGCTCGCCGACCCGGACGCCGCGGGGGCCCGGCTCGCCGAGCTCGCGCCGGCGCTGCCGGCCGGCTTCCTGACACCGCCCTGCCGGGAGCTGCTCCTGGGCCTGGCGGATCATTCCCCCTTCCTGTGGCGGGCGGCCACCCGGTCGCCCGAGCGGCTCGTCGCCCTGCTGGATCAGCCGCCGGACGCGGCGAGCCGGGACATCATCGCGCGGCAGCGCGCCGTCGGCGCCGCCTGTGGGGCGAAGCCCGACCTCGCCGAGGTCGGCCGGCAATTGCGCGCCAACCGGGAGGCCCACGCCCTCCTGGTCGCCCTGGCGGATCTCGGCGGCTGCTGGGACCTCGACGCGGTGACCGGCGCCCTGTCGGCCTTCGCCGACGCCTCGGTGAGCGGGGCGGTCGAGGCGCTTCTCCGGCAGGGGATGGCGGCCGGGCGGTACCGGCCCAGGGATCCGGAGGCGCCGCAGGACGGGTCGGGCCTGATCGTCCTGGGCCTGGGCAAGCTCGGCAGCTGCGAGCTGAACTACTCCAGCGACATCGACCTCGTCGTCTTCTACGAGGCCGAGCCCGCTGCCGCGGCGAGCGGCGGTGATCCGAAGCCCTTCCTCGTCAAGCTGGCGCAGGGGCTGGTGAAGCTCCTGGCCGACCGGACCGCCGACGGCTACGTCCACCGCATCGACTACCGGCTGCGGCCGGATCCCGGCTCGACCGCGGTGGCGCTCTCCACCGGCTTCGCCTTCGACTACTACCAGACGCTCGGCCAGAACTGGGAGCGCGCGGCCTTCATCAAGGCCCGGCCGATCGCCGGCGACATCCCGGCCGGCGAGGCCTTCCTGGCGGAGCTCGCGCCGTTCATCTGGCGCCGGCACTTCGACTTCCCGGCCATCGCCGAGATCCACGCCCTGAAGCACCAGATCCACATGGTCCGCGGCCACGAGACCATCGCGGTCGGCGGCCACGACATCAAGATCGGCCGCGGCGGCATCCGGGAGATCGAGTTCTTCGTCCAGACCCAGCAACTCGTCTTCGGCGGCCGCAAGCCGGCCCTGCGGGGCCGCCGGACCGTGGCGATGCTCGGCGCGCTCGTCGCGGAGGGCTGGATCGACGGGCGGGCCCGGGACGAGCTCTCCGCGGCCTACACGTTCCTGCGCACCCTCGAGCACCGGATCCAGATGATCCGGGACGAGCAGACCCAGCGCCTGCCCACCGGGACCGAGGCGCTGACCGCGCTCGCCCTGTTCGCGGGCTTCCCCGACCTGGCGGCCTTCGAGGCGGCCTTGCTCCACCATGCCGGCCGGGTCCAGGCGCACTACGCCCTGCTGTTCGAGGCGGAGCCGGAGGCCGGCGCCGACGGGGCCGCCCTGGTCTTCGGCGAGAGCGAGCCGGATCCCGAGACCCTGGCGCGGCTCGGCGCCTTCGGGTTCCGGGACCCGCCCCTGGCCTGGGAGACCGTGCAGGGCTGGCATCTTGGGCGCCGCCCGGCCCTGCGGACCGGCCGGGCCCGGGAGATCCTCGCCGAGATGCTCCCGGCGCTGCTGCGCGCGCTCGGCGGGACCGCCGACCCCGACGCGGCGCTCCTCGCCCTCGACCGGGCCTTCGCGCGGATGCCCGCGGTGGCTGAACTCCTCGCCATCCTGCGCTCGCACGAGCGCCTGCGCCTGCTGTTCGCCGACATCCTGGGGACGGCGCCGCGCCTCGCCGACACGGTCGGCCTGAGCCCGCACGTCCTCGACACCGTGCTCGACGCCGACTTCGTTACGCCGACCACGGATCCCGACGAGGTCCGCGCGCAGTACCGTTCGCTCCTGGGCCAGCCGGCGAGCCACGAGGAGAGCCTCGACCGCTGCCGGGACGCCACCCGGCAGATGACCTTCGTTACGGGCGCCCGCCTGCTGTCGGGCATCCTCACCCCGCGCCAGGCCGGGGAGGCCTACGCGGCGATCGCCGAGGCCACGGTGGCGCTGAGCCTGGAGGCGGAGGAGCGCCGATTCGCCCTGGACCACGGCGCGGTGCCGGCGGGGCGCTGCTGCGTCCTGGCGCTCGGCCGCCTCGGATCCCGCCAGCTCAGCGCGGAATCCGACCTCGACCTCGTGTTCCTGTACGATTTCGACCCGGAGAACCGCACCAGCGACGGACGGCGGCCCCTCGACGCCGTGGTGGCCTACAACCGGCTGGCGCAGCGCGTGTTCGCGGCGCTCACCACGGCCACGCGGCGCGGCCGGCTCTACGCGGTCGACCTGCGGCTGCGGCCCTACGGCAGCCACAGCCCGCCCGCCGTGCAGCTCAGCGGCTTCGCGGCCTATCACGGCGGCGAGGCGGAGCTCTGGGAGCACATGGCGCTCGCCCGCGCCCGGGTCGTCGCCGGCGACGCCACCCTGGCGGCCGACGTCACGGCCGCGATCGCCGGGATCCTCCGGCAGCCGCGCGAGACCGCCGCCGTCTGCGCCGAGGCGGGCGCGATGCGGGCCCTGGTCGCGCGGGAGCGGGGCTATGCCGGCCCCTACGACCTGAAGCTCGCCCCCGGCGCGCTGTTCGACCTCGACTTCCTCGCCCAGGCCATCGTGCTGAGCCAGGCGTACGACTGGCCCGGCTGCATCGGCCTCGGCGCGGGGTCGCTCTTCCGCGAGGCGGCGGCGCGCGGCCTCCTGCCCGCGGCGGCGGGCGAGGCCCTGGCCGAGACCTACGGCTTCCTCGACGCCGTCTACCAGTGGCAGCGGCTCGTGATGACCGATCCTGCCGCGGAGCCGTCCGAGACCGCGTCCCGGCAGATCGCCAAGGCGGTGGGCCTCCCGGACGCGCGCGGCCTCGCGGCGGAGCTGCGCCGCCACCGCCGCCGGAGCCAGGCCCTGCTGGCGCGGATCCGGCGGACGGTTCGGATGCCGGCCGCCGCGCGGGAGCTGCCGGAGCGCCGATGAGGCGGCGCTCCGGCCGGTGGCCGTCGACATTCACCCCCCGCTCGGGCATTCAGGGCGGTGTCGGGAGGCATCATGACGGGCGCGGCGACGATCTCGGGACCGGAGCGTGAGCGGATCGCCGCGGCGCTCGCCGAGATGGCCTGCGCGGCGGGGGAGATCCTGCGCCGCTACCACCGGGGCCCCTGCCCCCACGCCCTGAAGCCGGACGGCTCGCCCTCCAGCGCCGCCGACGTCGAGGCCGAGGACCTGATCGTCGAGGCCCTCGCCGGGCGCTTCCCCGGGATCGCGGTCGTGGCCGAGGAGCGCGCCCAGAGCGACGCGACCCGCACCGCCGACCTCTTCTTCCTCGTCGATCCCCTGGACGGCACCCGCGACTTCCTCGCCGGGACGCCGGACTACTCGGTCAACATCGCGCTGGTGTCGGGCGCCCGCCCGGTGGCGGCCGCGCTGGCCGCCCCCGGCCTCGGCCGCGTCTGGTGGGCCGGACCCGCGACCCTGGAGGGCCCCGTGATCGCGGGCCGGCCGGGGGCCGGGCGGCCGGTCCGCGCGCGGGCGGCGCCGGGGACGGGCCTCGTCGCCCTGGGCAGCCGGCGGCACGGCGATCCCGAGACCGCCACCTGCCTGGCGGCGCTGCCAGTGGTGGAGACGCGCCAGGTCGGGTCCGCCCTGAAGTTCGGGCTGATCGCCGCAGGCGAGGCCGACGTCTACGTCCGCTGCGGCCCGACCATGGAATGGGACACGGCCGCGGGCGACCACATCGTCGCGGCGGCGGGCGGCTGCGTGGTGGTGCCGGGCGGCGGCCCGATACGCTACGGCCAGCACGGGCCCGATCACCGCAACGGGCCCTTCGCCGCCGTCGGGGACCCGGCCCTGGCCCCGCGGCTCGTCCTCCCGGCCCGCGCGAGCGGCCGACCGGCGGCGCCGCTCAGCGCGGCGCATCCGTAGGCGGCACGTCGGGCGAGGCGTCGGGCGGGACATCCTGCAGGCGGCGCACGGCCGGCCAGGCCGCCTCCGCCTGCCGGGCCAGGCCGGGCTCCGCCAGGAACCGGGCGCGGCGCCCGGCATCCCGGAACAGGTAGAGGCGCTCGTCGATCACCGCGAAGACCAGGGGATCGGCGTCCACCAAGCGGCCATTCAGGATCCCGGCGGCGTCGTAGCCCCCGAGGCGCGGCGCGTAGGCGGGCGGGTCGTCCCGGAAGGCCGCGCGGTTGGCGCCGCTGGAGAAGCGCCAGACCTGGCCGCCCCAGGACAGCTCGAACCGGGCCAGACCAGCCTGCGGCCCGCCCTCCAGGAAGTAGCTGACCGGGTCGAAGCCGTTGAGCGTCAGCAGCTCGATCCGCGTCCGGGCCGTCAGGCCCTCCTCCGCGGCGGCGCGGCCGGGGGCGACCGCCGGCAGGGCCGCCAGCGCGGCTGACAGCGCGGCTGACAGCCCCACCGCCCGCGCGAGCGTGAGCGCCGCCCGCCGGACGCGCGCGCCCGACCGCCCGGCCATGCGGACTGCGGGGTCAGGACGCGTTAACCACATCTTGCGGATTCCCTCAGAAGCTGGTCCGACTCATCCGCCCGGCGCGGCCTCTGCCGGCCCGGCGGGACAGAGCGGCACAGGTCCATCGCACGAACCGTTAGTCGAACCGGGCGAGGAGGCAACGATGACGGCACGAGACGATCGCGGCACCGACCGCCGCACCATCCTGCGCGCGGGCCTCGGCCTGGCGCTGGGTGCGCCCCTCGGCGGCTCTCTCCTCGGCGCCGCGGGCGCGGCCCGCGCGGCCGGCGAGGATCTCGACACGCCCGAGACCTTCCGTCCCGGCGAGATCGTGGAATCCGGCCACCGGTTCTTCGGCACGGTGTCGCGCGGCCTCGCGCTCACCGTCGAGGAGGCGGGCCGGCGCTGGGGCGAGCCCAACGGCTACATCCTCGGCCAGGAGGGCGGCGGCGCCGTGGTGGCGGGCGTCCGCTACGGCGAGGGCACGCTCTACACCCGCAACGCCGGCAAGCGGCGCATATACTGGCAGGGCCCGTCCCTCGGCTTCGATGTCGGCGGCGACGGCGCCCGCACCATGATGCTGGTCTACAACCTGCCCAACGTGCGCGACCTGTACCGCCGCTTCGCCGGCGTCGACGGCTCCGCCTACTTGGTGGGCGGCTTCGGGATGACCGCGGTGGTCAACGACCGGGTCATCGTCGTGCCGATCCGCAGCGGCGTCGGCGCGCGGCTCGGGATCAATGTCGGCTATCTGAAGTTCACCCGTGAGCCGACGTGGAACCCGTTCTGATCCGGCCTGAGCCGGCCTTGATCCGGGACGGCGTCGCAACGCGTTCTGATTGACCGGCCCCGCGGGATTTCACCCTCGCGGCCAACCTGGGCTAGAGTGGAGTTGGGTCGGGTTTTCCGGCCGGATGCGCGGGCTGCACCCTCGTGATCGAAACGGTGATGATCTTCGCGCTGGGCTTCCTGGCGGCGAGCCTGTGCGGCCTGCTGCTTCTGCCGGCCCTGAATGCCCGCGCCGCGCGCCTGGAGCGTCGGCGGGCCGAGGCGCGCCTGCCCCTGTCGCCGACCGAGATCGCCGCCGAGCGCGACTTCCTGCGCGCGCAGTTTGCCGTGCAGCAGCGCCGGTTGGAGCGCCGGGTCGAGACCGTCGAGGCGCGGCGGCAGGCCGACATGGCGGCGATCGGGGCCGGGACGATGCGGGTCGCCGCCCTGGCGCGCGACGTCGCTGCCCGCGACGCCGAGATCGCCCAGGCCCAGGCCAAGACCCGGGAGCTGGAGACCGAGCTGACGCTGGCGCGGGAGGACGGGAGCGCGAGCCTCGCCACGCTCCAGGCTCTCGAGGACGCCCATGCCGACCTGCTCGACAGTCTCCTGGCGCTCCGGCAGGGCGCGGCGCCGGCACCGGACGCCGCCGCGCTGGCGGCCGAGCGCGACGACCTGCGCGCGAGCCTGAAGGCGGCCGAGGAAGCTCTGGCCCTGACCGTGGCCGACCGCCAGAACGAACACCAGAGCGACCGGGCCGGAAACCTGCCGCCGGACCGGCAGGCCGGCATCGAGCGCGAGAACGCCGATCTCCGCCGGCGAATCGTCGAGGTCGCCGAGGCCCTCACGGCCCCGGGCCGGATGCCGCGGACCGCGGCGGCGATGCCGGAACCCGAGCGGGTCTGAGCCGATCCACCCCCGAAACGGGGTTTGGCGACCGGAACGCAACCGAAAACCTGCGATGACTGCCTTGTTTCGACCACGCAAAGGCATCATCGCATCGCCGACGCGTCCTGCATTCACAACTTCGACAGATGGTACGGATACCCATGCGCCTGAAGCCGATCGTCCTCGCCGTCGCGGCGGCCGTTGCCCTGACGCTGCCGGCAGCCGCGCAGCAGACGAAGCGCGGCAACGAGACCCTGAAGAAGTACTGCACCGGGGACTACCTGACCTATTGCGGCAACCTGGCCCCCGACGATCCGGCCACCGATGCCTGCTTCCAGAAGAACTGGAAGAAGCTCAGCGAGAACTGCCGCCGGGCGATCGACGCCTACGAGGCCGAGCAGCAGCAGAACGCCCCCGCCAAGAACCGGCAGGGCTCGCAGGGCGGCAAGGAGCGGCGGGGCTGACGCCTTCCGGCTGTCGAGGCCGGGCCGGGAGCCGCGGGAACGGGCCCCAACCGTGCGCCGCGGCCGGCCTGTGGCGGACGGGCGCTCGCGCCGGGACGCGGCAACGGCTAAGGTAGCGCTCCCGCCGGCCCTCGCGTGCCGGTGCCGAGCCCGCCGGACCCTCGCGCGATGTTGTCGAAACCCGCCCTGAAACTCCTCGCCGTGTCCGGCCTCGTGGCCCTGGCGGCTTCCGCCTGCGGGCGGCGGGGTGCGCTGGAGCCGCCCCAGACGGCGGCCCCGCGGGCGGGTGCGCAGGCCAGCGCGGACGCGCCGACCGGGCGGCGGACGCTGCCGGTCTCGGTCGGCCTCGGCGGCGGCGCCCCGGAGCCGGACCCGGCCTCGGTGCGCGCCGGCGACGAGCTCTCCGCGGCGGCGGTCCCGCCGGGCGGCACCGAGGCGCCGGTCGAGACCAGCCGCGGCGCGCGGCGCGGCTACCGGGTGCCGAAGGAGCCTTTCATTCTGGATCCGCTGCTGTAGAGGGCGGAGGCCGGCACGCCGTCGCGGTACCACGCGCCCGGTGGCCCCGCTCGGATTCGGGCGGACCCCGCCACCGGCGCGCGCCGCCGCGGCCTGCGGCGGAGTGTTTCACGGGAAACAGCCCGCGCTCCGGCGGGACGAGGCACGGCGACGAGACACGGCCGAGATGCACCATTTTCACTATCGCGACGGCCGCCTGCACGCCGAGGATGTCGATCTGACCGGCCTCGCCTCGGAGGTCGGCACACCGTTCTACTGTTACAGCACCGCCACGCTGGAGCGGCACTTCCGCGTCTTCGCGGAGGCGTTCGCGGCCGACGACGCGCTGGTCTGCTTCGCCATGAAGGCGAACTCGAACCAGGCCGTCCTGCGGACCCTCGCGGCCCGGGACGCCGGGATGGACATCGTCTCCGGCGGCGAGCTGCAGCGGGCCCTGGCGGCCGGGGTGGACCCCGGCAAGATCGTGTTCTCGGGAGTCGGCAAGACCCGCGCCGAGATGGAGGCCGCACTGAGGGCCGGCATCTTCTGCTTCAACGTGGAGAGTGAACCGGAACTCGCGGTCCTGTCCGAGGTGGCGGTGGGCCTCGGCCTCCGCGCGCCGGTCTCGGTCCGGGTGAACCCCGACGTGGACGCCGGCACGCACGCCAAGATCTCCACCGGCAAGTACGAGAACAAGTTCGGCATCCCGATCACCCGGGCGCCGGCTGTCTACGCCGCTGCGGCCGCCCTGCCGGGGATCGCGGTGCACGGCGTCGACATGCATATCGGCAGCCAGATCACCGATCTGGCGCCCTTCGCCGACGCGGCCCGGCTGCTCGCCGGCCTCGCCCGGGAGTTGCTGGCGGCCGGCCATCCCCTGCGCCACATCGATTTCGGCGGCGGCCTCGGCATCCCCTACCGCGACGACAACGCGCCGCCGCCGGACCCGGCCGCGCTGGCGGCGACCCTGCGGCCGCATTTCGCCCCCCTCGGCCTGCGGCCGGTCTTCGAGATCGGCCGGATGATCGTCGGCAATGCCGGGATCCTGCTGACGCGGGTGCTCTACGTGAAGCACAACGAGGGGCGGACCTTCGTGATCGTCGACGCGGCGATGAACGACCTGATCCGCCCGACCCTGTACGAGGCCTATCACGGCCTGCGGCCGGTCATCGAGCCGGGTCCCGAGACGCCGCGCCTCGTCGCCGACGTGGTCGGCCCGGTCTGCGAGAGCGGCGACTACCTCGCCCTCAACCGCGAGATGCCGGAGGTGAGGCCCGGCGACCTGATCGCCGTGATGAGCGCCGGCGCCTACGGGGCGGTGCAGTCCTGCACCTACAACACCCGGCCGCTGGTGCCGGAGGTTCTGGTGCGGGGCGACCGCGCGGCGGTGGTCCGCCCGCGCCTCGACGTCGACGCCCTGATCGCCCTCGACCGGGTGCCGGACTGGCTGGCGTGAGCCGCGCTCCGGAGGGCGCCGCCGCCCCCAGGCCGGTCCCGGGACCCGACGGGCCCCTGCCGCTATCGGTCTTCATCATCGCCCACAACGAGGTGGACCGGATCGGCGCGACGCTTCGGGCGGTCCGCGGTCTGACCGACGACCTCGTGGTGGTCGATTCCGGGTCCACCGACGGCACGCAGGCCCTGGCGGAGTCGCTGGGCGCGCGGGTGCTGCACCATCCCTGGCCGGGCTACGGCCCGCAGAAGCGCTTCGCAGAGGAGCAGTGCCGGCACGTCTGGCTCCTGAACCTCGACGCCGACGAGGTGGTGCCGCCGGAGCTGGCCCGGGAGATCCGGGGCCTCTGGGCCGCGGGCGAGCCGCGCCGGCCGGCGTGGCGGATCGGCATCGCCGAGATCTTCCCCGGCGAGGGCCGGCCGCACCCGCTCGCCTACACGCTGACGCCGGTCCGGCTCTACCGGAAGGACAAGGGCCGCTACGCCGCCTCGCCGGTCCACGACCGGGTGGCGCTGGAACCGGGGGTGAAGCCGGGCCGGCTCCGGGGCGTGATCCACCATTTCTCGGTGCGCTCGCTCGGCGACCAGCTCGACAAGCTGAACCGCTACTCCGACCAGCAGGCGGACGACTTGGAGTCGCGGGGCGTGGTGATCCCGACCTGGCGGGTGTTCGTCGAGCTGCCGGGCAATTTCCTGAAGGCCTATCTCGGCCGCCGCCACTTCGTGCGGGGCACCTACGGCTTCCTGACGGCGATGAACTACGCGATCTCGCGGCATCTGCGCGTCGCCAAGCACGTCGAGCGCCGCCGCGTGGCCGCCGCCCGCCAGGATCGGGTTGACCCGCCGGATCCGACCTTCTAGAGCCAGAGCGCCGGAGACGTGGCCGAGCGGCTGAAGGCACTCGTTTGCTAAATGAGCATACCCAGAAATGGGTATCGAGGGTTCGAATCCCTCCGTCTCCGCCACTTACGTGGCATAAGTAGCTGTTTTAATTTAGAAAACAGACCCAGCGGTAACTGCCGCCCCACCTTTTGACCCACATTTTGAAACGGCTTGTACCGGCTCGTATCGGCCGCAGCCGGACGATGCGGCCACGCGCGTGCGAGGGCCGACACCAAACCTCGATAGGGGAGAACGAGCTTCGTTGCAGACGGCGTGGTCGCGCTTCCCCGCATCCCTTCGCGCTCTTCCCCCATCAAGGTCGTCGCGAGGTTCTCCCCAGACCGCAATCACCATCCTAACAGGATTCCCCATGGCCGGCCTCAAGGACAAGCGTGGCTTCATCGATAAGGACCGACTCGATCTGTCGGAACGCAAGGCTGTCGAGTTCTGGATGAAGCGCTGGGGCGTCACGCAGGACCAACTTACGGCCGCGCATCGGAAGGTCGGTCGAATGACCAAGGACATCGCCGCCGAGTTGGGCAAGAAGCGTTAGGGGCACACTCGCCCCAACGGCACAGCTCGTCAGGTGACATCTTCGATGGTGAAGCTGCCGCATCCTGATCGTGTTCGGACCAGCGCCCTGGACTTCTGGTTGGCCCGGAGCGCCATCGCCTGCGTGGCCGGCCTGCAACTTCTTGTCGTGAACGATTTCTCTCTCGGACCGCGCTGGCTCGCCCCGGCGCTCGAACTCGCGCTGCTAGTGCCACTCTCGGCCGCCACGGCTTGGAATCAGGGTCGGGAGCGGCATGCCACGACGGATGCCCATTGGGCCGAGGTGCACCGCCACCATCGCCTGATCCGCCGCATGGCCGCGATCCTGACCGCACTCGTTACCGTGGCCAACACAGCCGCCCTGGCAGCTCTCGTGCACGCGCTCTTCAAGGGCAAGGCCGGAAGCGGACCGACCCTGCTCATCGACGCCCTCAACATCTGGGGCACCAACGTCATAATCTTTGCCCTGTGGTTCTGGACGACGGATCGCGGCGGCGCAGCACTGCGGGGCCATCCGAGCGTACGGGATCCAGATTTCCTGTTCCCTCAGATGACCCTTGGGTCGGCGGAGGCGCAGGCACCGTTCGTGCCGGGCTTCGTGGATTACCTGTTCCTGGCCTTCACCAACGCAACCGCATTCTCACCGACCGACACGCTTCCGCTGACGCCGCGTGCCAAACTGCTGATGATGGCAGAGGCGTTGATCTCACTGCTGACCGTGGCGCTGGTCGCCGCGCGCGCCGTGAACATCCTTGCGTAGTCGGCCGGATCGTAGAGGTCGTTGTGCCACGCCAGCATCGCCTCGTGCTCCCAACGGAGCGGACGAGTATCACCTTGATGCGGCCACTAGGACGAACGGCTATCGCCGCGTCAATGATGCAGCCGTGTGCTTCGCGATCCAAGCTGCAAGCGGGATTTCAGCGAGGGGACGATCACCTAGAAGCTCACGGGCGACAAGGGCAAAGTCGATGCACTCTTCGCCTTCGACCTCATCCTCGGTCGCTTTCGCGGTCCATGCTAGAAGTTCAGCCCACCGTGCCCGCCGCATAGGTAGGACGTCGCGGAGCACGGCTTCCTCTCGTTGCTTCTTGGTCTCGGCCGCGCTGGCGATAGCTGACGTCGCCTCACCCTGCTCAAACCAAGATTGAAGAAATGCGTACTCCCTTGGCCAGAGCCTCGAATCGGCCAGCGCGGCTGTGATGGCCTTTCCCGATTGCCGCTCGGGTGGCACGCCGTCGAGAAGCTGCTCGATGAGTGATTCGGTGCTCACCCGGTTGGGTCGGACTTGACCGACGCTCACGGCTTCGAGGAATTGCACCAACCCGAACGGCGGTGGCTCATTACGTTCGATGTTGTCTGCAAGGCGGTGCGCGATGATAGTCAGAAGGATTTCCGGCGAACCATCGAAAGGATCGGTCTGATAGGCGATCTCGGCGAGCAGTTGATCTATTTCGCGCCGGCTGAGATCGTCCCGCAACCAAGCGTCTCGGACTCCAAAGCCTTGCTTCACGAGGAGTGAGGCCAAAGCCAGTTTGCGACCGCGTTTGAGGATGACGAAAGCGCTCTGCGCACCGGCCCCATCGCACCCCGAGACTGTGACAGATGTGATCTGAACCGACGGCTTCCCCGTAGGTTGTAGACCGCGCTGCCGGCAGGCACGAACGGCCGAATCGAGCGTCGCTTGCACATCCACTGTGAGCCACGGGCGCATCAAGACGATCCGCTCCACGCTTTCAGCAGACAGGCCCCCGTTTTGGGCCGCTGCGAGAAGGCTCTGCGCCACCTGCTTGACCACGGCGGGGCTCGGATCGAGTAGCCATCCGAGGGCCGCATCGCGCATCGATGCCACTTCTGAGGAGACGAACGAGCCGACGATCACGACACGCTGGTCGTCAGGGAAAGCAGCCAGTTGTTCGGAAAGCTGCCCATGGATGAGGAATGGGTTGTGAGCCAGGGCCTCGGCCATGGCGGCATAATGCGAGGTGATGTCGTCTGGGCTGAGGGCCGGGCCGTGCGCTGCCGTTTGCTCTGAAAGTGCAAGGGTCAGGGCACGCAATTCGTCGCCGAGATCGAGCTTGGCAGCCGCAAATTGCTGGCCGAGCACCATCATAACTTCGGGGGGCAGCAGGCCACTTTCGGCCGCCGTGACGAGCTTCTGCCGGACCTCTGCGACGAGGTTCATCGCCGGTTCGCTGCCGCCTTCGACCGCCATGCGGGCCTCGTCGAGCGCTTGCCCCACCATGAAAAGAAGAGCCTCGCACAACGCACCGTTAAAACGCTTCTTGCCAACCTCTTTGATAAGCAGGTCGAGCACGACAATCAGAGCGTCCGGATTCTCGGATAGGGCAAGGCCCACGGTCTGCAGCCCTGTCGTCATTTCCCCGCGCCGAAGATTAGCGGCGACTAGCTTAGCGAGTTGAAGGATTCTCGTACGCGGCGCGTTCGCCATAGCGGGCATCGCGGAGGGCCTCGTAGATGGGGTGATGCCGATTGATCCGGCGACATAGATAGCAGATCAATCAGCTTGGCACCCGTGGCGACAGCCCCAGACGATCAGGCCCCTGTGAACGCCCGCCCACCTGCCCACGCCCCCCCGCCAAAGGAAACGCTTGCCGGCACGGTTGAGCGGGTGACCTTCCACAACGCCGACAGCGGCTTCTGTGTTCTGAAAGTCCAGGCGCGCGGCAAGCGCGACCTCGTGCCGGTCATTGGCCACGCGCCTGCCATCGGCGCTGGCGAGTGGGTGACGGCGACCGGACTTTGGTTCACCGACCGCCAGCACGGTCTTCAGTTCAAGGCCGAAACCCTCAAGGTGACACCGCCGACCGGCGTAGAGGGCATCGAGAAGTACCTAGCCTCGGGCTACATGCGCGGTATCGGGCCAGCCATGGCCAAGCGGATTGTAGCCGCTTTCGGTGAAGGCACCTTCGAGATCATCGAAGCCGAGCCCGACCGCTTGAAGGAGATCTCTGGCATCGGCCCGCTGCGCGCTGCTCGTATCGTGGCCGGTTGGGCCGAGCAAAAGGCCGTGCGCGAGATCATGCTGTTCCTGCACGCTCACGGCGTCGGCACGGCGCGGGCGGTGCGCATCTTCAAGACCTACCAGTACGACGCCATCACAGTGATGACCGAGGATCCTTACCGCCTCGCCCGCGATATCCGTGGTATTGGCTTCAAGACCGCTGACGCCATTGCAATGAAGCTCGGACTGACGAAAGAGGCCCCGCAGCGGCTACGGGCCGGCATCTCGTTCGCGCTGCAGACCGCCACCGACGAGGGCCACTGCAGCCTTCCCGTCGCCGACCTCGTCAAACTCGCGACCGCGCTCCTGGATGTCGAAGCCGTGCTAATCCGTTCGGCGCTCATCGACGTGCTGGCGACCAGCGAGGTGGTGCAGGACATCATCGGCGACAAAGCCTGCATCTTCCTAGCGGGACTGCACGCGGCCGAGCGGATCATCGCCGAGCGTCTCCTGGCGAGAGTGAGCGGCCGCCCGCCTTGGCCCGAGATCGACCTCGCCAAGGCTCTGCCATGGGTCGAAGCGAAGACTGGCAAAGTGCTCTCGCCTTCGCAGGCCGAAGCGGTGCGCTTGATGCTGAACGCGAAGCTCGCGGTGATCACCGGCGGGCCGGGAACTGGCAAGACTTCGACGCTGGACACACTCCTGCGCATCCTGACGGCCAAGGGCGTGCGCGTGATGCTTGCGGCTCCGACCGGCCGAGCGGCTAAGCGCATGAGCGAGCAGACCGGGCTTGAGGCCAAAACCATCCACCGCCTCCTGGAAATCGACCCGAAGCACGGCGGTTTCTCGCGCAACGAGGAGAACCCGCTCGATTGCGATCTTCTGGTCATCGACGAGACTTCGATGGTGGATGTGCCGCTGATGAACGCGCTGACGAAGGCCGTGCCGGCACACGCCGGGCTGCTACTCGTCGGCGACGTTGACCAGCTTCCCTCAGTCGGACCGGGGCAGGTGCTGGCCGACATCATCGACTCCGAGCGCGTGCCAGTGGCGCGGCTGACTGAGGTGTTCCGTCAGGCGGCTGAGAGCCGGATCATTGTGAATGCGCACCGCATCAACGCCGGCAAGATGCCCGAGGCAGCTCCGCGCGGCAGCGAGAGCGACTTCCACCTCATCGAGATCGACGAACCTGAGGCTGGGCTCGCCACGCTGATCGAGGTGGTAACTCGGCGTATCCCCGCTCGCTATGGCCTCGATCCCGTGCGTGATGTCCAGGTGCTCACCCCGATGCAGCGCGGCGTCCTAGGCGCGAGGAACCTCAATCACGAGCTCCAGGCCGTGCTGAATCCGAACCCCTCCACATCAGTCGAGCGCTTTGGCTGGCGTTTCTCGCCGGGCGACCGGGTGATGGAAAGCCAGAACGACTTGGCCTGCCCCCTGAAAAGTGGTCCTCCCTAAGGTATGGCTTTGAGCCATGTGGAGGATGTCATCATGGGACGGAAGAAGCATACGGCTGAAGAGATTG
>NZ_LMPY01000032.1:0-32817 GCF_001424445.1 Methylobacterium sp. Leaf361
CGATCTGCTCCCACTGCGCGTCAGTCAGTTCAAAGCGTCGCATCAGGCCCACATGGGGCCGATCCCGCGGCCTGTGAACCCTTTGCAGAGACGCCCTAGGGGCGAGACAGGAAAGCTCCGACCGGCGAACCGGACGGCCCGTCCGGATTCGAGCCCCGGCGGGCGTGCAGCAGCAGCGAGAACGTCCCGCGCGGCGGTGCCGTCGGGGCTGAAGGCGGTAGCCTCGAGGGCATGCCGAGGCCCGGTCGACGCGTGGGCAGGCGGGACAGTTTAAGCTTCCGACGAGGACGGCGCCCGGCCTGCGTCCAGGCTGACCTGACCGGCCGCCTTCGGACCGAGCTGATCGAGAGGATCTGCCAGGACCGGAGGAGCCGGACAGGCGGCGCGGTCGGACGACGCGCGCGGAGCAGGTCGCGCCGAAGCTGCACCAGATCGAGGTGCAGACAGCCCGGGGCAAGAACTTGGCGCTTGCGTGCGCGGAAGCGGAGATCTCTGAGCAGAGTGCCTCACGCTGGCGCAAGGCGTACGCCGGTCTCCGAGTCGATCAGGCTCGGAAGATGAAGGATCCGGAGCGCGAGAAGGCTCGGCTGCGGCGGCTCGTGGCCGATCTGACCTTGAAGAAGCAGATGTTGGCGGACGTGGCGGCCGGAGTCTCGTAGCATCCGAACGACGCCGCTAGGCGGTTGCAGACATCCAAGAGAGGTACGGTCTTCCGGAACGCCACGCCTGCCGGACCGTCGACCAGCACCGCGGCACGCGACGCGATGTGCCCTCCGTGTCGGCCGAAGAAAACGCGTCGACCCCTGCCATCATCAGCCTGGCATCCGAGTGCGGGCGCTGCGGCTGCTGCCGTGTCACCGCACTGCTGCGAGCGGATTGCAGGCAAGCGGGCCAGGATCGGGTTCGGCGCATCAGGCGTCGCGAAAGGCTCGAGGTCCCGCAGAATCCCTTTGACCAGGGAGGGCGTGACGAACGCGCGTCGCGACGGCCGGGAGATCGGCGCTGACACAGGCAACGACCCGGGCTTCGAGGACCTCGCGTGGGCCCCGGGCCTCGCCGACCGCCGGCTCGGGATGCGCGGCCCGATTGTCCAAGAAAGCCTCGCTTGGCAGACGGGAAGACCGTTGACGATAGATGACGATCATAATAGATTATGGGTGTCATATCAAACCGTCGAGGGCCCGCGAGGGAGCCGGCGATGGATGCGGACTGGCCATCGTACGCACCGGCCTGGCCGGCCCGGATTTCCGTGACCCTGAAGCCAGCCTTGGTCCAGGCCACCGAGGTCGCGCCGGCCGCGGGGATGGTCGAGGGTAGCGGCGCCGAGATCGAGGGCCTTGGGCAGTTCGGAGGCCCCACCGGCGTGATGATCGTCGACGCCAACATCCGGGTCTCGGGTGGCCGGCCGGGGCTCCTGTCCAATACCCCCGAAGCCGGACGAGGGGGCCCGACCTCCCGAGTCCGCTCCTCGGGCATCGCGTAGCCGGCCGCCGAAGCTGTCACGGACGAGGAAGCCCTCATGGACATCAGGACGCGCCGACTGCTGACGGCCCCTCTCCTGCCGACGCTGGCCCGGATGGCCGTGCCGAATGTCGCGGTCATGGTCGTCCAGACCTCCATCGGCCTGATCGAGACCTACTTCGTCGCCGAGCTCGGCACCGACGCCCTCGCCGGAATGGCGCTCGTCTTCCCGGTGGTCATGCTCGTCCAGATGCTGTCCGCGGGCGGCATGGGCGGCGGCATCCAGTCGGCGGTCTCGCGCACCCTGGGCGCTGGTCGGCAGGACGCGGCGGGTCTGCTCGCGTGGTACGCCGCCGCCATCGGCCTCGGCCTCGGCGCGGTGACCAGCCTGCTCGCCTTGACCCTGGGACCGCGCCTCTACGCGGCGATGGGCGGCACGGGTGCCTCGCTCAGGGCCGCGACGGCCTACGCGACCGTCGTGTTCGGCGCCGCGATCCTGATCTGGCTGTTCAACGCGCTGGCGGCGGTGATCCGCGGGACCGGCAACATGGCGCTCCCGGCCGGCGTCACCTGCGCCGGGGCCGTCCTGCTGATCCCGCTCTCGCCCGCGCTGATCTTCGGGTGGGGGCCGTTCCCCCGCCTCGGGGTCGTGGGCGGCGGTGTCGCCTTCGCCGCCTACTACGCCGTCGGCGCCACCGTCTTCGCCGCCTACATCTGGTCCGGCCGGGGTGTCCTGCGCCCGAGCCCTCGCCCGCCGAGGCTGACTTGGGCGCCGTCCCGCGAGATCCTGCGCGTCGGCCTGCTCTCTGGCATCGCCAGCATGACCTCCAACGTCACCGTCATCGCCGCGACCGGCTTCGTCGGGACGGCGGGACCGGCAGCGGTGGCCGGGTACGGGACCGGCGCGAGGCTGGAGTACCTGCTGGTCCCCCTGGTGTTCGGGCTCGGCTCGCCGATCGCCGCCCTCGTCGGGACCGCCCTCGGGGCCGGGATGCACGCACGCGCCCGTCAGGCCGCGCTTACCGGCGCCCTCGTGGCGGGTGTCCTGACGGAGGCCATCGGCCTCACGGCCGCCCTCCATCCTGCCGGGTGGCTCGGCCTGTTCGGGCACGATCCGGCGATGCTCGCCACCGGCTCGACCTACCTGCGCGTCGTCGGACCGTTCTACGGATTCTTCGGGGCCGGCCTCGCCCTCTACTTCGCGGCCCAGGGGGCCGGGCGTGTCGGCTGGCCGCTCGCCGCGAGCGTCCTTCGGATGGCCGTGGCCCTGGGGGGAGCCTGGATCGCGGCGAGGCTCGGGCTGGGCTTGGTCGGGATGTTCGTCGCCCTCTCGGCCGGCTTCGTCGCCATGGGCCTCGTCAACGCGGCCGCCTTCGCGACTGGCCGGATGTTCCTGGCGGAGCCCGCGCCGAGCACATCCCCTGTTCCGCCGGGCCTTACGGCGGCCGCCAATTCGGGACGCTGAGACGAGGCCTGCGACGCGGACGAGGCCGATGGGTGCCGGCGCCTCCGAGGCGAACGGCGTCCGCGTCCCGGGGCCGCGTCTCCTTCGGGATGAGCGGGGCGCCCGCCCATCTCGAGGCGACGGTGCTGGGAGCACCCGAGGAGCAGTTCGGCAGGATCCTCGAACCGACCGACCCGCGCTCGCGATCCGTGACGGAGATCGCCGATGAATCCTCCGAGACCCTGGACCGGATTGGCGACGCCCTCGGATCTGGCTTGCTTTCAAAAATGATGATAATAATTTATATTGGGTCGCAGCGGGCAAGGTGCCGCGTGGATCGGAGGGCGATATGAGCAAGGGCAGCATCAAGACCGCGGTGGTCACAGGCGCCTCGTCCGGCATCGGGCTGGAGACGGCGAAGGCCCTTCAGGCTGCGGGCTACCGCGTATTCGGGACCAGCCGGAGGGCGTCTCCGGCCGTGGACGGCGGGATGGCCACCATCGTCTGTGACGTCACCGATGAGAGATCGGTCACTGAGATGGTCGAGACCGTCTTCGGCGAGACGGGGAGGATCGACCTCCTCGTGAACAACGCCGGCTTCGGCATCAGCGGCGCGGCCGAGGAATCGTCGGTCTCGCAGGCTCAGGCCATGTTCGACGTGAACCTGTTCGGCGTCATCCGGACGACCCGCGCCGTGCTTCCCCTGATGCGCGCGCAGAAGGGTGGCCGGATCATCAACGTCAGCTCTGTCCAGGGCCTGATCCCGGCCCCCTACATGGCGCTCTACGGCGCCAGCAAGCACGCCGTCGAAGGCTACTCCGAGTCGCTGGACCACGAGGTTCGTGGGCAAGGGATCCGGATCGTGCTCGTCGAGCCCGCTTTCACCCGGACGGCCTTCGACCGGAACCTCGTGCGCCCCGACGCGCCGCTCGGCATCTACGAGGCGGAGCGCGCCGGTCGGGACCGGTTCCTGAGCGAGGTCTTGAAGTCCGCCGATGCGCCCGAGGTCGTGGCGAAGGTCATCGTCGACGCCGCCACCGCGACGAGCCCGAAGCGCCGTTACACGGCGGGCCCCAAGGCGAAGCAGGTCAGCCTGCTGCGCCGCTTCGTGCCGGCCACCGCCTTCGACAAGAGCTTCCGCAAGGAGATGCGCCTCCCGCAGGTCCCGTGATCACGAGTCCGGAGAGGTCGCGGATCCGGCGCGTGTCGGCGTGCAGGGGTTGAGATCGGCCGGGCGCCAGCGCCGTCGATCCTGACCCTCCGCGCCGCGTCGCGTGATGGCGAGTTTGGGCAGCGCGGAAGGGAGTTCTCACCAGGCACACCGACAGCACCCGCAGCTCCGCACCGCTTCGTCGACGTGTGGTGGAATGATCCGATCTGGCCAAGGCAGGGCGAAGCCTGGACGGCCGCGCCTACCTGCGGGCGCTGAAAGTCGGGGAGGCGCGCCTCCGCCGCCGGCCGCGCTGCTGGGGATCCAAGTCGATCGCCTCGTCAGAGAGCTCGGCGGCCTCGTGAAGCGCCGAGACGGTCGGGTTCGAGGCTATGGGCTTCGGCGACCCTTCGCCGCCAGGAATGCACCGACCGAGAACAGACCGTGGGTGGCTCTGGTGGCCCATAGTGCCCACGTGCACCGCGCGTTCCGCCTTTGCTCGCGGACTGACCAGCGATCGTTCCAGGACAGAGCCTTGTTGCCCAAAGGCTTGAATGGTCGGAGTGGCGGGATTCGAACCCACGACCCCTAGTCCCCCAGACTAGTGCGCTAACCGGGCTGCGCTACACTCCGACGCCGCGAGGGCTCGCGGCTCTTAGCCTCCGCGCCGCGCCCGCGCAAGCCCTTCGGCGCGCGCCGGCCGCGCGGATGTGCTGGCTCTCGCGGGTCAGGCCCGCTACGGGGAGGCCTCGCCCCCACGATTGCCAGAGGATCATGACGGACCGACCGATCGCCTTCGATCTCACGCGCCTCGTCACGCGGCTGCGCCACGCGAGCCCGTCGGGCATCGACCGCGTCGACCTCGCCTACGCGCGCGCCTATCTCGGCCGGGCGGAGACGGGCGTCGGCGTCGTCTCCACGGCGTTCGGGCCGCGCATCCTCGACCGCGCGCAGGCGCTGGAGATCGTCGAGGCCGTGGCGGCCGGCTGGGTCGAGGACCGGGACGCCGCGTCGGACCCGGTCTACCGGCGGCTCGCGTCCCGCTGCGGCGATCCCGCCGCCGCGCCGCCGCCCGGCACCGCACCGCAGGCCGGGTCCGCCGACCGGCGGCGGATCCAGGCGCGCAAGACCGTCGACATCGCGCTGCGCGGCCGGTCGGTCGCGATCCTGCCCCGGGACGCGCTCTACCTGCACACCTCGCACTTGCGCCTCGACGACCCGCGGCGGTTCGACTGGCTCTATAGCCGGCGGGACGTGCGGGCGGCGTTCTTCGTCCACGACCTCATCCCGATCACCCACCCGGAATACGGCCGGTCCGGTGAGGCCGACCGGCACCGGGCGCGCCTGCGCACGATCGGGCGGCACGCCTCCGCCATCCTGGTGAACTCGGAGGATACCGGCCGGCGCACCCTCGCGCATCTCGCCGCCGAGGGGTTCGGGCGGCTGCCGGTGGCCGTGGGCCATCTCGGGGTCGAGGCCGCCTTCGGCCACGCCGGGCCCCGATTCACCCCCGACCGGCCGACCTTCCTGGTCTGCGGCACCATCGAGTCGCGCAAGAACCACCTGCTGCTGTTCCAGATCTGGCGGCTCCTGGCCGAGCGCCACGGGGCGGCGGCACCCCGGCTCGTCGTGGTCGGGCGCCGGGGCTGGGAGGCGGAGAGCGCCATCGACATGCTGGAGCGCTGCCCCGGCGTGCGCGCCCACGTCATCGAGGCCTCGGGATTGTCGACCCACGGTCTGGCGGCGCTGATGCGCAGCTGCACCGCCCTGCTGATGCCGTCCTTCACCGAGGGCTACGGCATCCCCGTCGTCGAGGCCGCGGCCTCGGGGCTGCCGGTGATCGCCTCTGACATCGCCGTCCACCGCGAGATCGCCGACGGCTTCGCGCTGTTCCGCGATCCCCTGGACGGTCCGGGCTGGATCGAGGCGATCGAGGCGCTCGCGCGGCCCGACGGATCGCTCCGCGCCGAACTGGCCGGCCGTCTGGCCGGGTACCGGCCGCCGGACTGGCCCGCGCATTTCGCGGCCGTGACGCCGACCCTCGCGGCGCTCTGACAGGGCCCCCGATCCGCGCCGGGCCAGGCCTCCTCGGCTGCCTGCCCGCCGGCCGAAGGCCGCGGGCCGAGACCGCGGGACGACGACGCACGTTGCGCCGCCGGGGTCTGACGAATAAGGAAAAGCGTCAGTCAGCCAGCCTGGCCGAGAGCGGGCGGAACGGAGATCCTGCCGATGCGGGTGGTCGACCTCGATCGCGAGACGGTCAAGCAGGGGCTCGATGACGGCTCGATGCTGATCATCGACGTCCGTGAATCGCACGAGTACGAGGCCGGGCACATCCCCGGCGCCGTCTCGCACCCGCTCTCCGGCTTCGACCCGCAGGCGGTCGCGGCCCTCGTCGCAGAGGACGGCCGGCGGGCGGTGTTCTCGTGCGCCTCGGGCGTCCGCTCGGTCCACGCGCTCATGGCGGCGCAGAATGCCGGGCTCGACCTCGTCGAACACTACAAGGGCGGTTTCAAGGACTGGTACAGCGCGGGCGAAACGGTCGCCTAATCTGCCGTTTCAATCCGGCTCGCGGGACCGTGATGTGCGTTCGCGCACAAGCAACACCGTCGACCGCGGGTTACGGCGCACCCGCGGCGGAACAATCGTCAAGCTCGGCGCGACCGGACGGTCGGCCAACGGACAGCAGGACCCGATGCGCAGCCGGCTTCCCAGCCTACTCACCGTCTTGTCAGGCCTGATCGCGGCTCTCGCGGCAGGCCCCCTCGCGACTCCGGCCCGCGCGCAGGCGCCGGGCGGCCCGCCGCCCAAGGTCACCGTGGCCAAGCCCGTGGTGCGCCAGATCGTCGAGCAGGATCAGTATACCGGCCGCTTCGACGCGATCGATTACGTCGAGGTCCGCGCCCGCGTCACCGGCTACCTCGAGAAGATCAACTTCGTCGACGGCCAGACGGTGAAGAAGGGCGACATCCTGTTCGTGATCGACCGGCGCCCCTACAAGGCGGCGCTGGAGCAGGCCCAGGCGGCCCTGGCCTCCGCCAAGGCGCGCCAGTCCTTCTCGCAGACGGACCTGGAGCGCGCGCAGACCCTGTCCCGCAGCGGCAACATCTCCGAGCAGGTCACCGACCAGCGCCGGCAGGCCTCGCAGACCGCCCAGGCCGACGTCGACAGCGCCCAGGCCGCCCTCAACAACGCCCAGCTGAACTACGACTTCAGCGAGGTGAAGGCGCCGATCAACGGCCGCATCAGCCGCCGCCTGGTGACCGAGGGCAACATCGTCAGCGCCGACCAGACCATGCTGACGACGATCGTGTCCCTCGACCCGATCTATTTCAGCTACACGGTCGATGAGAAGTCGTTCCTCAAGTACCAGAACAGCCTCGGCATCGGCATGGGCCAGACCCAGCAGGGTAAGGGCGTGCCAATCCTGATCGCCCTGTCCGGCGAGGCGAAGCCCACCCGCAAGGGCACGCTCGACTTCGTCGACAACCGCGTCGACAACGCCACCGGCACGATCCTGCTGCGCGCGACCGTCCCGAACCCCGACCTGTTCATCAAGCCCGGCCTGTTCGGCATCGTCTCGATGCCGGCGACCAAGCCGTTCCAGGGCATCCTGCTGCCCGACGACGCCGTGGCGGCCAACCAGGACAAGCGGATCGTCTACATCGTCGGGCCCGAGAACGTGATCCAGCAGAAGGACGTCGTGCTGGGACCGAAGGTCGACGGCTACCGGGTGATCCAGTCAGGGCTGAAGGGCGACGAGACCGTGGTGGTCAACGGCCTGTCTCGTGTCCGTCCGGGCGCGAAGGTCACCCCCGAGACGATCGAATTGCCCCCGAGCAAGACCTGAGCCCCCGGGGCTCGACACGAACGCCTTCGTGCGCGCCGCGCGGCGCGCCCCGCACCGACGACGCAGGGCCCCGTCCGGGAGACCGGCGGGCCTCAGAGGTTTGACCGATGCGTTTCGCCCATTTCTTCGTCGACAGACCGATCTTCGCGTCCGTCACGTCGATCGTGTTCCTGATCCTCGGCTTCGTGGCCTACGAGAGCCTGCCGGTCTCGCAGTACCCCGAGATCGTGCCGCCGACCGTGACGGTGCGCGCCTCCTATCCGGGCGCCAACGCCGAGACCGTGGCCGCCACGATCGCGACGCCGATCGAGCAGGAGGTCAACGGCGTCGACAACATGCTCTACATGACGTCGTTGTCGACCAACGACGGCAACATGCTGCTGACCGTGACCTTCAAGGTCGGCACCAACCTCGATATCGCCAACGTGCTGGTGCAGAACCGGCTCTCGGTGGCGCAGCCGCGCCTGCCGCCGGACGTGCGCAACCTCGGCGTCACGGTCCGCAAGGCCTCGCCCGACCTGATGCTGGTCGTGCACCTGCTCTCGCCGAACAAGACCTATGACCAGAACTACCTCGCCAACTACATCTACCTGAACATCCGCGACGAGCTGCTGCGCCTCGACGGCGTCGGCGACATCACGATCTTCGGCGGTAACGAGTACGCGGAGCGCGTCTGGGTCGATCCCAACAAGCTCGCCGCCTACGGCCTCTCGGTCACCGACGTCACGACGGCCCTGCAGGAGCAGAACGTGCAGGTGGCCGCCGGCCAGCTGAACGGTCCGCCGGCCGCCAAGGGCGAGGCGTTCCAGCTCGTCGTGCAGTCGCAGGCCCGGTTCAAGACGCCCGAGCAGTTCGCCGAGGTGATCATCAAGGCGCAGGACGGGCGCCTCGTCCGGGTCAAGGACATCGCCCGCGTCGAGATGGGCCAGAAGGACTACACGACCAACTCGTTCCTCAACGACACGCCCGCGGTCGGCATCGGCGCCTTCCAGCGGCCGGGCACCAACGCGCTCGACGCGGCGGCGTCGGTCAAGAAGGTGATGGAGGAGGTCAAGAAGAACTTCCCGCCGGACGTCGAGTACCGCATCGCCTACAACCCGACGGAGTTCATCGAGGAATCGATCCACGAGGTCTACAAGACCCTGTTCGAGGCGGTCGGCCTCGTGGTCATCGTGGTGCTGGTGTTCCTCCAGAGCTGGCGGACCGCCCTGATCCCGGTGATCGCGATCCCGGTCTCGCTGATCGGCACCTTCGCGGCGATGGCCGCCTTCGGCTTCTCGCTGAACAACCTGACCCTGTTCGGGCTGGTGCTCGCGATCGGCATCGTGGTCGACGACGCGATCGTGGTGGTGGAGAACGTCGAGCGCAACATGGCCGAGGGCCTGTCGCCGGGCGACGCCGCCCACAAGACCATGGACGAGGTCGGCGGCGCGGTCATCGCCATCGCGCTGGTGCTCGCCGCGGTGTTCGTGCCGACGGCGTTCATCCCGGGCATCTCGGGCCAGTTCTACAAGCAGTTCGCGCTCACCATCGCGGCCTCGACCCTGATCTCGGCCTTCAACTCGCTGACCCTGTCGCCGGCGCTCTGCAAGCTGCTGCTGGTGCCCCACCACGCCCGCAAGGAGCCGAAGTTCTTCCTGACCCGGTTCGTGAACTGGCTGGCGAACGGCTTCAACCGCGCCTTCGATGCCACGTCGAACGCCTACGGCCGGACGATCCGGGTGCTCACCGGCGGGATCGTGGGCTTGGGCGTGATGCTGCTGGTCTACGCCGCGGTGATCGCTGGCACGCTCCACCTCGCGCAGACGACCCCCACGGGCTTCATCCCGGACCAGGATCAGGGCTACCTGATCGGCGTCGTCCAGCTCCCGTCCGGCTCCTCCCTCGACCGCACCACGGAGGTGTGCCTGCGCGCCGCCAAGCAGGCCCGGACGGTCGACGGCGTGGCCAACGCGGTGATCATCGCGGGCTTCGACGGCGCGACCTTCACCAACACGACCAATGCCGGCGTGATGTTCCTGACGCTGAAGGGGGCGAAGGAGCGCGCGGAAGTGGGTCGGAGCGCGGCCGTCATCACCGGCGACGTGCTGAAGGCGACCTCGGACATCCAGGAGGCGCGGGTCATCGTCATCCCGCCCCCGCCCGTCCGCGGTCTCGGCAACGGCGGCGGCTTCAAGATGCAGATCGAGAGCCGCCAATCCTCGGATATCGGCCCGCTCATGGCCGCCGCCGGCGAGGTGATCGCCCAGGCGAACCAGAGCGCGGACGTGCAGCGCGTGTTCACGACCTTCGACAACTCGACGCCGCAGCTCTTCCTCGACATCGACCGCACCATCGCGCGGATGCTGAACGTGCCGCTGGCCAACGTGTTCTCGTCGGTCCAGGCGGATCTCGGCGGCACCTACGTCAACGATTTCAACACCCTGGGCCGCATCTACCAGGTGCGCCTGCAGGGCGACGCGGCGTTCCGCACGTCGGTGCAGGACATCTCGCAGATCAAGGTGCGCTCCTCCACCGGCGCCCTGGTGCCGATGGGCACCCTCGCCTCGGTGCGGGACGTGACCGGTCCGCAGATCGTGCAGCGGTTCAACCTGTACTACTCGGTCCCGGTGCAGGGCGTGGCCAAGCCCGGCGTCTCCACCGGACAGGCGCTCACCGCCATGGAGGAGATCGCCAAGAAGGCGCTGCCCGACGGCTACTCGTACGACTGGACCGAGATCGCCTACCAGCAGAAGGCGGCGAGCGGCACGGCCGGCGCGGTCTTCGCCCTCGGCGTGCTGCTGGTCTTCCTCGTGCTCGCCGCGCAGTACGAATCCTGGGCGCTGCCGCTCGCGATCCTGCTGGTGGTGCCGACCGGCGTGCTCGCCGCGCTCGCGGGCGTGCAGTTCCGGGGGCAGGACAACAACATCCTGACCCAGATCGGCCTGATCGTGCTCATCGGCCTCGCGGCGAAGAACGCGATCCTGATCGTCGAGTTCGCGCACGACATCGAGCAGCGGGAGCATCGCGGCCCGGTCGAGGCGGCGGTCGAGGCCTGCCGTCTCCGCCTGCGCCCGATCCTGATGACCGCCTTCGCGTTCATCCTCGGCACCCTGCCGCTGGTCGTGGCGACCGGCCCCGGCGCCGAGATGCGCCAGGCGCTCGGCACCGCGGTGTTCTTCGGGATGATCGGCGCGACCTTCTTCGGCCTGTTCCTGACCCCGGTCTTCTACGTGGTGATCCGCCACTTCTCGATCTGGCTCGGCCGGTTCCGGAAGAAGCACACGCACGGCGATCCCGGCGGCGCCGCCCCGGCCCACGGCTGACGGCATACGCCCCCCGGGCCGCGGAACGATGGAAGCCGCGCCGGATCCGCGAGGATCGGGCGCGGCTTCCGCGCGACGGGCGGGGGCGCCCGGTGTAGAGGCTCGCGGCATGCACGCCCTCGGTCGCCTGATTCTCGGGGCCTTCGCCCTCCTGCTCGCCGTCCCCACGGGCCTCGCGGTCCTGGTCCTGGCGCTGCTCGTCGACCCGGCCGCGCAGGCCTGGCTGACCGGCGGGGCGCTCGCCGGACTCGACATGGCCCTGTCGGACCTCTCGGCCGGGCTGCCGCCGGAGGGGCTCGCCCTGCTCCTCGCCGGCCTCGCCAAGGCGCTGTTCGCGCTGCTGTTCGTACCCCCGGCCGTGATCGGCCTCGGTGGTGAGATCCTCGGGCGCCGCGGCCTGCTGTGGTACGGCGCCGGCTGCGGGCTGCTCACCGCCGCCCTCCCCTGGCTGACGCGCGGCGCGCTCCGGTCCGGCGGCGCCCGCGACACCGCCCTCCTCGCGGGCGAGGCGCGCCTGACGCTGATCCTGTTCGCGGTCGGTGCCAGCGCCGGCCTGGTCTACTGGCTGGTCGCCGGGCGCGGCGCGGGGCTCGTCCCGGACGGGCATCGCCCCGAGGGGACCTGACGCCGCCCGGCATGTCGCCCTTGGCCGCGGACACGCGGGCGCGCTACAGGGGAGCCGCCACGACACGGTTCCCGATGCTCGCCTTCCGCTCTCTCGCCTTCAACGTCTGCTTCTACGCCGTCACGACGGTCCTGGCCTTCGCCGGCCTGCCCATGCTGGTCTCCGGCCGGTCGGTGCTGCGGCTCSCCCGCGCCTGGGGGCGGATCACCCTGTGGCTCCTGCGGGTCGTCGCGGGAACGCGGGTCGAGTTCCGCGGGCTGGAGAACATCCCGGCCGGCCCCCTGCTGGTGGCGGCCAAGCACCAGTCGGCCCTGGAGACGCTGGCCCTCTGCACGGTGCTGCCGAACTTCGCCTACATCCTGAAGAAGGAGCTGCTGCTCATCCCGCTGATCGGCTGGTACCTGTCGCGCAGCGGCATGGTGGCGATCGACCGGTCGAAGGGCAGCCGGGCCATGAGCCTGATGAATGCCGCCGCCGGTGCGGCGATCCGGGACGGCCGCCAGCTCATCATCTTCCCGGAGGGCACCCGGCGTCCGGTCGGGGCGCCGCCCGCCTACAAGCAGGGGCTCTCGCACCTCTACACCGCCCTGAACGTGCCCTGCCTGCCCGTGGCGCTGAACACCGGCCTGTTCTGGTCGCGCAACAGCCTCGTGCGCCGGCCGGGCCGGGCGGTGATCGAGTTCCTGCCGCCCATCCCGCCGGGCCTTCCCCGCCAGGAGTTCCAGGCGCTGGCCCAGGAGCGGCTCGAGACGGCCTCGAACGCCCTCGTCGAGGGCGGCCTCCAGGGCCTCGCGGCCGAGGGGCACGCCGTGCCGGCCGACGAGCCGCCGGCCGCCGCAGATGCCCGACGCTGAGCCGTTCGCGAGCGCGGTTTTCCGCGTCGGACCGGCGCCCGGCGGCTTGTGGATAACGGGCATCGTCGCCACATCTCGCTCTAGGAACGTCGCCCTTGACGCCTGTGGATATCGCGCGTTAGGTTAGAACAAATGGCGAACAGAAGAGCCCTGTCCTGGTCGGCCGCGCTCCGCGACCTGAAGGACGATCGCACCCGGAGGCAGGATGTGCGTGAAGAACGCCTCAAGACGACGACGGGTCTGCGCGGCTCCCCCGCGCTCCCGCTCTCGGCCTGGCGCGGCCGCTCCGGCCGGCGCTACGTGGTCGGTGTCCACCCGGCCGGCGGCTTCGATCTCGACGAGATGGCGCAGGCCGTGGTGATCGCCGTCCGCCGGGACAACGCCGGCATCGCCGAGATGGTCTCGGTGGCGAGTTCCAGCGAGAGCCCGCGCGACCATCTGCGCCGGACCTGGCTCGACCGTGTCCGCCGCCGGGGTGCCACCGAGATGCACGTCCACCGCCTCGCCGAGAACGAGGCCGAGCGGACGGCGATCGTCGAGGATCTGCAGGTCGACACCGTCGAGCCGGCGCAGGTCTGACCGGGGACGTGCCGCGCGCGGACGGATCGCGTCCGCGGCGGTCGACCCGTGGCGGTGCTGCCCCAGTTTCGCCCCTTGCGTGGCCACAAGCCGGGGTCACGATGTCCCCGCGGGGACGGGTCGGGGAGCGGAACGCATGGTGCAGGATCGGACGCGGCCGGAGGGTGCCGCTGAGACAGCTCCGGTACGGGGCGCGCGGCGATCCCGGCGGGGGCTGTTCCTGCCCTACATCCTGCTCGCCCTCGTGGTCGTGGGCTGGTCGGCCGGCTGGCTGTGGATGCGGGAGCGCGCGGCCAGCGAGATCGACGGCTGGATCGCCCGCGAGGCGACCGCCGGACGCACCTGGACCTGCGCGGACCGATCCCTCGGCGGCTACCCTTTCCGCCTGGAGCTGCGCTGCAGCGCCGTGACCCTCGAGCGCGCCGATGGGCGCTTCCGGCTCGGGCCGAGCACGGCGGTGGCGCAGATCTACCAGCCCCGCCTGGTCGTCTTCGAGAGCGCGGGCCCCTTCCACGTCGAGCAGGGCCCGCTGACCGGCGACGCGTCCTGGACCGCGCTCCAGGGCAGCTTTCACGGCGCCGCGGGGGGGTTCAGCCGCGCGTCCCTGGTCGTCGACAAGCCCGACATCACCGTGACGGGCGCCGAGCCCGGCCCGATCGCGGTCTCGGGGCGGCACCTCGAGCTGCATGCCCGGCCGAGCCCGGGCCGCTTCGACTCCGACGGCGCCGTGGATGTCAGCCTGCGCCTGAACCAAGCGGCGGTACCGCAGCTCGACGCGGTCACCGGAACGCAGGATCCGGCCGACCTCGCCCTGGACGCGACCCTGACGCAGGCGACCGTGCTGCGCACCGGGACGGTGGCGCGCGAGCTGGAACGCTGGCGTCAGGCGGGTGGCGCCCTGGACCTGACGGCCCTGTCGCTGGCCAAGGGGGCGCAGCGCGTCCAGGCGAAGGGCACGCTCGCCCTCGACGCCGCCCACCGGCCCGCCGGGCAGATCGACCTGCGGGCGGCCGGCGTCGACGCGCTGGTCGGCAGCATCGTCGGCCAGCGCTTCGGCTCGGACCGGGGCGCGCTGGTGGGCCAGCTGGTCGGCGGGCTCCTGGGGCTGGCCCAGCGCCCCGGCCCCGACGCGCCGGCCGACGGGACGCCGCTGAAGGCGCTCCCGCCCCTCCGGCTCGTCGACGGCAAGCTCGTCTTCAGCGGCTTCCCGATCCCGAACGTCTACGTGCCGGCCCTGTACTAGGGGAGCGACCCTGCCGGCCGGCACTGCCGGGTGGGCGGTGCGGGCGCGACCGGTATGACCGCTCGGCGCGCCGCGGGCCTGCTCGTCGGTGCGGGATCGGCTATAGAAGGCCGATGGCCTCCTCCCCGTCCCCGACCCGCGTGAAGATCTGCGGGCTCAGCACCGAAGCGACCCTGACCGCCGCTCTGGAAGCCGGGGCGGACTGGATCGGTCTCGTGCACTTCCCCCGCAGTCCCCGGCACGTGGCGCTGGCGGGGGCTGCCGCGCTGTCGGCCCTGGCCCGCGGCCGGGCCGAGCGGGTCATCCTGCTCGTCGATCCGGACGACGCGCTTCTCGCCGCGTCCGTCGAGGCGGTGGATCCGGATCTTGTCCAGCTCCACGGCCGGGAGAGCCCGGAGCGCGTCGCGGCGATCCGCGCCCGGACAGGACGGCCGGTGATGAAGGCGCTCGGCATCGCGACGTCGGCGGATCTCGCGGCCCTGCCGGCCTACGCGGCGGTCGCCGACCGGATCCTGCTGGATGCCAAGGCGCCGCCGGACGCCGCCCTGCCGGGCGGCAACGGCCGGCGCTTCGATTGGGAGATCCTGCGCGGCGCCGCGCTCCCGCCCGGGACCATGCTGTCGGGCGGACTGGATGCCGGAAACGTGGCCGACGCCCTCGCCCGCACGGGGATCGGCGCCGTCGACGTCTCGTCGGGTGTCGAGACGGCGCCAGGGGCGAAGGATCCGGCGAAGATCGCGGCCTTCGTGGCGGCCGCGCGCGGCCGGCGCTGAGGGGGCCGCCTCAGCGCGGGGCCGGCAGGGCCGTCCGGCCGGTATTCGGGACCGTGTAGACGCCCGAGGTCTCGGTCTCCGGCGCGTAGGCCCGCAGGCGGGTCGCCTCGCGCTCGTGCCGGACGGCCTCGCGGCGGTGATAGCGCGCCCGCGCGCGGGTCTTGCCCTGGCCGAGCCACGTGAAGATGCCGCCCACCACGATGCCCAGGGCCACCGCGCCGAACAGGATCGCGTAGAGCGGGAGATCGACGCTGAAGACCGGCGCGTCCACGTTGAACGGATCGAAGGAGAGCCGCACCGGCGCGCGATTGGCCACCGCCAGGAGGATCACCAGGGCGGCGATCGGCAGCAGCACGAGGCTCTTCAGGAAACGGATCATTGCGCTCACAGGTCCTTCCTACTCGGCGGCCGAGGCATTCTCGCCGATCCCGGCGGCGTTCAGGCGCTGGCGCATCTCCTTGCCGGTCTTGAACACGGGGATCGCCTTCTCGGACACGGCAACGGCGGCACCCGTGCGCGGGTTGCGTCCCCGGCGCGCCTCCCGGCGCTTGACCGAGAAGGCGCCGAAGCCGCGCAGCTCGACCCGGTCGCCGCGGGCCAGCGCGTCGGAAATGGTGTCGAGGATCGCGTTGACCAGGATCTCCACGTCGCGCTGGTAGAGATGCGGGTTCTGCTCGGCGATCTTGAGGACGAGCTCCGACTTGATCATGGCGTGGGATCTTCTCGCGGGATCGGGGCGGGCTGCGCGGCGGCGGTCGTTCAGGGTTCCGGGCGCCAGAGGGCGAGCATCCCGCCCCGGGCGGCCTCGGCCTCGGCGCCGACGGACCGCAGCCGCGCCGCGAGGCCTTCCAGGCCGAGAAGGTCGGCGCCGATCCCGGCGGCCGACCACAGGGAGAACCGGCTCTCCGAGGCAGGCTTCCAGTCCTTGATCGGCAGGTTCGTCTGGACGCCGCGGGCGCTCTCCAGCCACGCCACCGCCTGCCGCTCGCCGCCGAGCTCGTCGACGAGCTTCAGCGGCACGCTCTGGCGCCCGCTGAACACCCGTCCGTCCGAGACGGTGCTGAGCTGGGCCGGATCCATGCCGCGGCGCTCCGCGACGAGGCCCTTGAACCACGCGTAGGTGTCGCCCACCACGGAGGCCAGCGCCGCACGCGCCTCCGGCGAGGTCGGGGTGAAGCCCGAGGGCTCGGCCTTGAGCGGCGACGACTTCACCGACTCGACCTTGACGCCGACCTTGTCCAGCAGGCCCGAGAAGTCGGGGTACTGGAACAGCACGCCGATCGAGCCGACCAGGCTGGTCTCGCGCGCGACGATGTGATCGGCCGCGATCGCGGTGATGTAGGCGCCGGACGCGGCGGTGCCGTCCACGAAGGCCACGATCGGCTTCTTGGCGGCGAGCGCTCGGAGGTTGCGGAAGATCTCCTCCGAGCCCGTAGTCGTGCCGCCCGGCGAGTTGATCGAGACGATCACGCCCTTCACGGCGTCCGAATCGCCGACCCGCTTCATCAGCTTGGCGGTGGCCTCGCTCCCGGCGATGAAGCCTGAGACGGAGATGCGGGCGATCTGGGGCTGCACCGCGAAGGCGCCGTCCGCGCCCGTCCGCACCCGGTACCCGAGGGCCCCGACCGCCACGATGAGGCCGCCGACGCCGAGCACGCGCCAGAGGGACAACCTGCGGCGCAGGCGCCGCCGGTCAATCAGCAGTTCGGCATCGGCTGCCATGCTGTCGCTTCCCCTAAAGCACCCCGACCGGCCCCTCGACGGGGTGCGGGGCCGTACCCCCGCGCCGGGCAAGTCCTTGGTTTCCTTCGGCTCGCTCCGTCCGAGCCGTGCGAGGCCGGTGTTCTAGAGCATTTTCCGCGGGCGTGGATACGGGGCGCGCGAAGAAAATGACGGGGCGGCCCGTCGCTGTCGCGTCGGGCGGCACGACCGGACCGGCCGCGCGCCCCTGGCAACCTTGGATTGCCGGCGCCCAAAGAAAAACCCGCCCGGGACCGGGGTCCCGCGCGGGTCTCAACCGTCGGCTCCGCCGCCCGGACAGGCCGGGCGGCAGAGCCGGTGTCTCACTCGTCGTCGGAGCGCTTCTTGTTGAAGGCGGCGCCGAGGATGTCGCCGAGGGAGGCACCCGAATCGGCGGAGCCGAACTGGGCCATGGCCTCCTTCTCCTCGGCGACCTCGAGGGCCTTGATCGAGACCTGCACGCGGCGGGCCTTCCGGTCGAACTGGACGACGCGGGCGTCGAACTTCTCGCCGGTGGCGAAGCGCTCGGGGCGCTGGTCGCCGCGGTCGCGGGCGAGTTCGGCCCGGCGGATGAAGGTCTGCATGTCGGTGTCGACGATCTTCACCTCGACGCCGGCATCCTTCACCTCGACCACCTCGCAGGTGACGATCTGACCCTTCTTGATCTCGCCGGCCTCGGCGAAGGGGTCACCGCCGAGCTGCTTCACGCCCAGCGAGATCCGCTCCTTCTCGACGTCGACGTCGAGAACCTGGGCGCGGACCATGTCGCCCTTCTTGAACTCCTCGATGACCTGCTCGCCGGGACGGTTCCAGTCGAGATCCGACAGGTGGACCATGCCGTCGACGTCGCCCTCGAGGCCGATGAACAGGCCGAACTCGGTCTTGTTCTTGACCTCGCCCTCGACCTCGGAACCGACCGGGTGCTTCTCGGCGAAGGCCTCCCAGGGGTTCTGCAGGGTCTGCTTGAGGCCCAGCGAGATGCGGCGCTTGACCGGATCGACCTCCAGGATCTGAACCTCGACCTCCTGGGAGGTGGAGACGATCTTGCCCGGATGGACGTTCTTCTTGGTCCAGCTCATCTCGGAGACGTGGATCAGGCCCTCGATCCCCGGCTCCAGCTCCACGAAGGCGCCGTAATCGGTGATGTTGGTCACGCGGCCCTTGAGCTTGGCGCCCTCCGGGTAGCGGGCGGCGATGCCCTCCCACGGATCGGCGAGCAGCTGCTTGATGCCGAGCGAGATGCGGTGCGTCTCGTGGTTGATCTTGATGATCTTGACCTTCACGGTCTGGCCGATTGTGACCACCTCGGACGGGTGGTTCACGCGGCGCCACGCCATGTCGGTGACGTGCAGCAGGCCGTCGATCCCGCCGAGGTCGACGAACGCGCCGTACTCGGTGATGTTCTTGACGACGCCGTCGATGACCTGACCTTCCTCGAGGTTGGCCACCAGCTCGGAGCGCTGCTCGGCGCGGCTCTCCTCGAGGACGGTCCGGCGCGACACGACGATGTTGCCGCGGCGGCGATCCATCTTGAGGATCTGGAACGGCTGCGGGGTGCCCAGCAGCGGGGTGACGTCGCGGACCGGGCGGATGTCGACCTGCGAGCGCGGCAGGAACGCCACGGCGCCGTCGAGGTCGACCGTGTAGCCGCCCTTGACCTGGTTGAAGATCGTGCCGGTGACGCGGTCGTTGTTCTCGAACGACTTCTCGAGCTTGACCCAGCTCTCCTCGCGGCGCGCCTTGTCGCGCGAGATGACGGCCTCGCCGAGCGCGTTCTCGATCCGGTCGACGTAGACCTCGACCTCGTCGCCGACCTTCAGCTCGCCCTCGCGGCCGGGACCGGTGAATTCCTTGAGCGCGACACGGCCTTCCGTCTTGGCGCCGATGTCGATGACGGCCACGTCCTTCTCGATCGCGACGACGCGACCCTTGACGACGGAGCCTTCGGTGATCTCGTGTTCGAGGAAGCTCTCCTCGAGGAGGGCTGCGAAATCCTCGCGGCTCGGGCCACGCCCCAGAGCGGTACCTGCGGTCATTCTGTCTCCTGAACGGCCCCCGGCGGAGGCCCGTTGCGTCGGCGGCTCGCGTTGCAGGCGCCCCCGTTCGCCGCGGCCTTCCCGGAGTCTTTCGGGAGAGGCGACCGGTCCCGCGGGACCCGGTTTGCCGACGCGTCGATACGGATGACGAGGGCGGTCCGTCCGGCGGCCCGGCGGGCGCGCCAGAAGACGAGCGCGCGAGGGCGGATCCGGGAGGACGCGCGTCCCTTACAGCATCGGCCTTGCGACTTCAACCGATTAGGGTTTTAGGCTCGCGGGGCGGAGGACGGTCCGCGGGGTCCGGGCGATATCGGTGGTCTTGCCGCCGGCCGCAGATCCGGCAAACTTGTCCGCCGTCGAACGTTTGCGGTCGCGCTTCCGCCGGCCGAGGGGGCAACCCCGCTCGACCGAGGTCCGCGCCGGTCGGCGATCCGGGGCGTAAGGGGGTGAAGCGTGGGTTGTCCTGATCTCGACTCTCGGGCTGCCCGCCGTCGGCGCGGCGGCACCGCGCGCTCCGCGCGATCCGGGGCCTGAACCCCCGATGCCGAACGGGTACAACGCCCCGATGGAGATGCTGGCGCGCAAGCTCGACAGCATCGCGCGCCTGTCCGATTCCGACCGCGCGGCGCTCCTCGATCTGCCGCACACGGTCCGGAACCTGCCGGCCCGCCACGACATCGTCCGGTTCGGCGACCGGCCGACCCACAGCTGCCTCGTCCTGCAGGGATGGGTCTACCGCTACGCCGCCCTCGCCGAGGGGGGGCGGCAGATCCTGTCGTTCTACATCGCGGGCGACCTGCCGGACCTGCAGAGCCTCCACCTGCACCGGATGGATCACAACCTCGCCACCCTGACGCCCTGCGTCGTGGCGCTGATCGCGCACGACGACCTGCGCGCGGTCCTCCTGCGCAATCCGGGGCTCGCCGGCACCCTCTGGCGCGACAGCCTCATCGACGCCGCCCATTACCGCGAGCGGATCACCAGCCTCGGGCGGCGGCAGGCGCTGGGCCGCGTGGCCCACCTGTTCTGCGAGCTCTATCTCCGGCAGAAGGCGGTCGGGCTCGCGCGCGGCCTGAGCTGCCCGCTGGTGCCCAAGCAGTCCGAACTCGCCGACGCGCTCGGCCTGACGAGCGTCCACCTGAACCGGGTCCTGCGCACCCTTCGCGGACGGGGGCTCGTCACGCTGAGCGGCGGCATCCTGACCATCGAGGATTGGGACGCGCTGAAGGAGGTTGCGGAGTTCGACCAGACGTTCCTGCACCTGGCGAACAACCCGGCGCCGGCCCGAGAGACCGCCGAGGCGATCTAGCGGTTGGGGCCGGGTGACGCGGCGGGCGCGCGCCTCAGGCGGCCCGGGCCAGGGTCTCCGGCGGCTCGACCACCGCGTCGGTGTGGACGTCGAACCGGACCAGGTGGGCGACGCCGAAGCTCGTCGTCAGGGCGCAGTCGGTGGCGTCGCGGCCGCGGGCCATGACGATGCGGCCGATGCGGGGCCGGTTGTGCCGGGCGTCGAACGTGTACCAGCGAGGCCCCTCGGACCCTTCGAGGAAGACCTCGAACCACGCCGAGAAGTCCATCGGCGCCGGGTCCTTCGGCACGCCGATATCGCCGAGATAGCCGGTGGCGTAGCGGGCCGGGATGTTCATGCACCGGCACAGGGCGATCGCCAGGTGCGCGAAGTCCCGGCACACGCCGACGCCCTGCGTGTAGCCGTCGAAGGCGGTGCGGGTCGCGTCGGCCTGCTGGTAGTCGAAGCGCAGGCGGGTATGGGCGAAGTCGACGATCGCCTGGACGCGGGCCCAGCCCTCCGGCGTGCCGCCGAACAGGGACCACGCGATGCCCGACAGCTTGTCGGTGTCGCAGTAGCGGGAGCCGAGCAGGTACGGCACGACGTCGTCCGGCAGGTCCTGGACGGCGATCTGCCGGGCGCCGGGGGCCTGGTCGTCCGGCAGCCCGCTGTCGGCGATCGTGAAATCGGCCGCCATGGTGATCCGGCCGCCCGGCGCGACGATGCGCGTGCAGACGTTGCCGAAGGCGTCGACGTGCTGCGACGCTGCGACCGGCGGATCGAAGGCGATCACCTCCGGCGTCAGGAGGTCGCCCCGCCGCTCCGGGCGCACGTTGAGGAGCAGGTTCATCGGCGTGGGGCCGAACGTGTCGAAGGCGATCGAGAAGCCGGTGCGGATATGCATCGTCGGGGACCGTGAGGAAGGCCGCTGGCCGGCGGGGCCGGCAGGCGGGTCGTTGCAGTACAGGGCCCAGTAAGCCGCGAGAGGAGGCCGAGTTCCGTCGGCGAGGTCAGTTCAGGACGGTTGGGGCTGCCCGAATATTTGGCAGGGTGACGCCTGCGGCAATCGTGCCGCGTCTGGGCCGGCCAGCATCCGGTGAGCCATGCGGCGGGCCGGGGGCGGGGCTGCGGTCAAGCGGGGCCGTCCGTCACCGCCCCATGTTGCAACGCACACGATGCCCTCTTATCCCAGGCCGCTCGACTCCAGGGCCTGCCGGCACCGCCCGGCCCGGCCTGCTGCCAGACGATCGACGCCCATGACGCCCGACAAGCTTTCCCTGCCGAAGGACAAGATCCGCGTCCTGCTGCTCGAGGGCATCAACGACAGCGCCGTGGCGCTGATGCGGGCGGCCGGCTACACCAACCTGACCCGCCTGCCGAAGGCGCTGGACCGGGAGGCCCTGCACGAGGCGCTCCAGGGCGTGCACATGGTGGGCATCCGCTCGCGCACGCAGCTCGACGCTTCCGCCTTCGAGGCGGCAGACCGGCTCCTGGCCGTGGGCTGCTTCTCGGTCGGCACCAACCAGGTCGACCTGGACGCGGCGCGCCACCGGGGCATCCCGGTCTTCAACGCGCCCTTCTCCAACACCCGCTCGGTCGCGGAGCTGACGATCGGCGAGATCGTGATGCTGCTGCGCCGGATCGTTCCGCGCTCGGTGGGCGCCCACGCGGGCCGCTGGGACAAGTCGGCGGTGGGCTCGCTGGAGGTGCGCGGCAAGACGCTGGGCATCGTCGGCTACGGCAATATCGGCACGCAGCTCTCGACCCTGGCCGAGGCCATGGGCATGCGGGTGCTGTTCTACGACCACACCGACAAGCTGCGCCACGGCAACACCGAGCCGGTCGAGACGCTGCACGCCCTGCTGGCGCAGAGCGACGTCGTCTCGCTGCACGTGCCGGAGACCGACGCCACCGCCAACATGATCGGCGCCGCCGAGATCCGGGCGATGAAGCCCGGCGCCTTCCTGATCAACAACGCCCGGGGCACCGTGGTCGATCTCGAGGCGCTGGCCGCTGCCCTGCGCGACGGCCATCTCAAGGGCGCGGCCGTCGACGTCTTCCCGGTGGAGCCCGGCTCGAACGCCGAAGCGTTCGTGAGCCCGCTCCAGGGCCTCGAGAACGTGATCCTCACACCGCATATCGGCGGCTCCACCGAGGAGGCGCAGGAGCGGATCGGCTCCGAGGTGGCGCGCAAGCTCGTGGACTATTCCGATATCGGCTCGACGGTCGGCGCGGTGAACTTCCCGCAGGTGCAACTCCCGGCCCGTCCGACCGGGACGCGGTTCATCCACGTCCAGCGCAACCTGCCCGGCATGCTCGGGCGGCTCAACGACGTGTTCTCCCGCGGCCACGTCAACATCGCCGCGCAGTTCTACCAGACCGACGGCGAGGTCGGTTACGTGGTGCTGGAGACCGACGCCACTGACGCGGATGCCGAGGCGCTGCTCACCGAGATCCGCGCCATCCCGGGGACGATCCGGGCCCGCCTCCTCTACGAGCGCCGCTGATCCCGAGGCCCCGCGGGAATTTACGATGCGCGCGTGAACGCGGCGGGTCTTGCCGCGTTCGTCTTGCGCGGCCAAGCTGGCCGCTGTTCAAGTCAGGGACGGCACCATCGACGGCCTCGGCCGGTCGAGCGCCCGGCCGGCGGAGGAATTGCGGTGACGAAGCGTGTAGCGTGCGCATGGGCCGGCCTCGTGCTCGGCATCGTCGGGTCGGTCTCGGTCGTCTCCGGCGCGTCGGCGGATTGCCTGCGCCGGGTCTACAACCGGTCGAACCTCGTTCTGGTCGCCCGTCAGGACGGCGGCCCGCCCGCCACGCTGCTGCCCGGCCAGTCGCTCCCGGTGCGGCTGGCGCGGCCGGGCCAGATCGACATCGCGGCCTATTGCGGTGCGCCGGGCGCGGGCGGGACCCCGGTCACCCAGCGGACCTTCGATTACGAGGCGGTGCTCGACCGCTGCTTCGTCCGGTTCGGGGGCGACCTGTTCGTGCCGCAGATCGGGCGCGGCTTCATCGGTCTCCAGGAGACGGCCCCGTTCACCGTCAACAACCCGCGCCAGGGCGACATCATCCTCGGGCCCGCGGCCGGCGCGTCTTGCCCGCTGCCGGCCGCCGCTCCCGTGCTGAGCCGCCGGGGTTGAGCGTCAGAGATAGTGCCGGAAGACGACGCCCGCGTCGTCGGTCGCGCCCGGTTGCGCGGGCGACACCGGCCCGATGAACGGGCTCGCGAGGCGTAGGGCCACGAGTCCGAGGGCCGCGAGCGCCGGGGCGAGCAGGCGGAACGGGCGAGCGAGCATGGACGCCTCCGTCGCGCCGCCGATCCCGCCCGCGTCGTGCGGACAGACTGGGTGCGCCTGTGAAGGATCGCACCTTACGGCCGAGCTGGACGTGCCGAAGCGCACATGGGTAACGTTAAGGTCGTGCCCGGATCGCGGGGCCGGCGGGGACGACGTGACGGTCGGGCGCTTGCGTCCATCACCTCGCTGGCAAGTCCGCCGATGCCCTCCTATGCTGCCCACATCGGGGGCTGCCTGGGATCGCGCTGCACGGGCCGCGGCGGCGCTTCCCGGGTAGAACCGACTGCGTGAACGAGGACGCGCGTATGCTGACCCAGACAGGCAACTCGATTCTCCGAGGCGATCTCGGCGTCGAGGAGACCACCGAGTCCGACAACATCGTCCGCTGGGACGGCGAGCGGCTCTACGTGGAGCAGGACGTCTACCACAACGGGCAACTGGTTCACCGCAAGTACCGTCGCACCGTCACCGAGCCCGTCGCCCACGCGCTCTGGGCGATCATCAACCGCGCCAAGCAGTGAGCTGGCAGTGAGCTGGCGGGCGCGTCGCGGACGCGCCCGCCCGATCCGGGCTTCCGCCAGCCCCGGCCGCGCCGGAGCGGAGCCTCGCGGACGTCTCCGGTGAGCCACGGCGAGTCGGGGACCGGGTCTTCGAGCGGTGCGGCAGGAGACGCCGCCTGTATCGGTTGCGCGGCGGGACGTTCGGTCCCGGATTCCGGTCCCTGCGTTCCAGATCCCCGCTGTCCTCGACGATCCCGCGGCGGTGCGTCCCAGCCCGAGGCGCGGCCGCACCGACATCCCGTCCGCTCCGGGCGCTCCGGGCTCAGCCCGAGACCGCGCGCAGCTAGGCGGCGACGGCCGCCGTCGGTGCGACGAGGGTGAGATGGGCCGGCCGCAGCGCCTCGAGGCGGTCATGGGCGTTGTCGAACGCGGCCCGGATCGTCGTGCCCGCGTCCTCGACGGCGACCAGCACCGCCAGCTTCTGGGCGGTGGCCCGATCGGCGAGACCGCGCGCGGCCGAGACGAGCGACTGCTCCAGGCTCAGGAATTCCGTCTCGGCATCTTTCCCGGCCTCGCGCGCCACCGACGCGAGGCGGTCCAGTACGGCTTCCAGGGCGTGGCGCAGGACAAGCGTCCGCACGCGCTCCTGCAGGAGCGCCCTCTCGTCGATCTTCATCGGAATCGGTCCGGGTTCGGGAACACGGCCAAGCTCTCATACTTCGGGGCCGTGTGCAGCCACCTTTTTGCAACAGCGCAATACTGTCTCGCGACATGAGCGCTCCGCGGGTTCAACGTCTCGCGGGCCTGATCCGGCACAGTTGTTCTACAATCGTGTGCCGAGTATTTGGGCATTTCCAGCATCGAATGCGCCGTCTCGACAGATTCAGCGCACAGAAACGCCCGCGTGGAGGCCCGGTTCGCAGTCCGAATACCTCCGCTCCGGCAGGGGCGATGCTGGGGGCCGCATCGCTCGAGCCACCGTCCGACCCGGGCCCGCGGCGTCCGGAGGGCGCTCCGCGGATCAGTACGGGGTGCCGCCCCGGCGCCGGTCCCGCAGGGCCTCGGCGTGCCATTCCAGCTCGTCGAGGAAGCGGCCGGTCGCCGTCGTGAGCCATGGCTCGACGGCGACGCCCTGCGCGTCGATGACCTTCTGGAGCCGCGGGATCGGCAGGAGCGAGGGGATGCTCGACATGCCCATCTCGGCGAGCATGGCCCGCAGCGGCATCGCGGCCCGGACGCCGCCGAACTGGCCGGCCGAATAGCAGCAGATGGCCGAGGGCCGCCAGAAATACTCCTCGAGGAAGTGATCGAGGGTGTTCGACAGTGCCGGCGGCACACCGTGGTTGTACTCGGCCGTGACGACCAGGAAGGCGTCGGCGCGGCGGAAGAGGTCGGCGCAGCGCTGCAGGGGCTCCGGCGCCGTCCCGGCCGGGTATTCCTTGTACATCCGGTCGAGGAGCGGGAGCGCCAGCTCGGCCGGATCGACCAGGGGGGCGGCGTGGCCGCGGGACTCCAGCTGCGCGATCAGGAAGCGCGCGGCGCGGATGCCGATGCGGTCGGTCCGAACGCTGCCGAGGATCACGGGGACGGTCAGGGCCATGGCGCTCTCCGGTTGCCCCGATCATGCCAGAGGCGGCCACGCCGCTCCAGCCGCGGGCCAAGCCCGGGATCGTCAGACCTTGGTGGTGCTGGTCAGCGCGGCCGCGATGCCGAGCGGTCCGCCGGCCGCGTAGGCGGTCACCGCCTTGGTCACCTGCTGCAGGAAGGATTGCAGGTCGCTGCCGCTGCCGCTGCCGGTCGCCATCGCGGGATCGGCGGTCGCGGTGGCGGACGTGCTGGTGGACGTGCTCGCGGACGAGACCGTGGATGAGGCCGCGGACGCGTCGGTCGCGGTGCCGGCCTGGGCCGCACCCTCGCTCTGCTCGGCATCCGACACCGGCCGGTGGCCGTGATGGCCGCGATGGTGATGGACGGCGGACGCGCCGCCCGCGGCCTGACCGGGCGCCGTACCGGTGGCGGTGCCGGTCGCCGACGTGTCGTCGGCGTTGGCCGCTGCTTCCGCGGGCGCCGTGACGCCGTTCTGCAGCCCCATCTGGCTGAAGTCCGACTGCAGCTGGAGGAGCGACGCCATCAGGTCGTTCGACAGCGTCGGCGTCGAGGTCGTCCCGGTCGACGGGGCGGTGTCGTCCGCGGCCCCCTGCTTGCCGGTCTCCTGGTTCGCCGTCGCGGCGGTGCCGACATCGAGGCGGGCAACGTTCGCCGCCCGCGCCTGCCTGAGGGCGCTGACGAGATCCCGCTGGAGTGAACTGCCCGAAACCGTGTTGACCGACATGGTACGCCTCCGCGACCGCCCTCACGGTGGTCAGGCACGGGTCGTTCCAGAATTTTCCCAATGATTTCAGCGGCGGGTCCGGGCTCTCGGCCGGCAGGATCGGCCGAGCGGCAGAATCTGCCGGCCGCGCCGGCCGACAGATTCCGCATCGGCGCGGATCCGGTCGGGTCGCGCGCGTCGGTCGTCGCGACGGCGCAGGTTCTCGGGCGGTGTCGCCGTCGCCGCCACGGAGATCCGAGCCCGTTCGCATCGTCTCGCGCGGAATCTCGAACAGCCGCGACGTGCCGCCGTCGTCGCGCGATTGTCCGAAGTAGAACAGTAGACCAATCGCCCCATCGCGGTCGCGATGAGCGGAGGTGCGTGTGTCGTTCTATTCGCGAGCCACGGCTCAGCTCTCGAGCGTGGCCGGAACAACTGCGCCCGGAACGATGAGGACCCTGTCAGGTTGGCTCCGTACTGGCCACCACGAGGTGCACATGACGACCAAGCCACCGCCCGTTCCGCCGGCCAACCGGTCCGACAAGGGCCCCGGCAGCGCCACCGAAGCGCCGCTCACGCAGGGGCGCGCCGGATCCCAGACCAAGGATCCGGACAAGGTCGGCCAGGCCGGAAACTCCAAGGTGAACACCACCAACCAGGGCTACCAGCAGGATCGCTGACCGCCCGATCCGCGCGGGCACCGCGAGCCGCCGTGCCCGAGACGTGTTGATCCGCATCGGAGAATGATTATGGCGAATGCCAGTCGGCACAAAGTCGGTCCCGGCGCTCAGGGTAAGGGGACCGGATCCGGGGCCATGTCGGACCTGCCCGACGGCGTGCTGCCGGAGAACATGGTGCTCAGCAACCGCGACAAGTCGCGGCACAGCGACGAGCGCGGTCTGGACAGCAAGAACGTCCAGACCGAGCAGTACCAGGACCACGCCGGCAACCGGCAGGTGGTTGCCGAGACGGACGCCGACACCGACGGCAACACGAGCGGCCTCGCGAACCCGAAGACGGACGAGTCCGGGACGCAGAGCAGCCTCAAGGCCCAGCAGCACTCGTAGGTCTCCGGCTCACGAGCAGGGCGGCGCGCCGCTCTCCGATCTGTCGCGGGACAAAAGGAAGCGGGATTGGCCGTCTCGGGCGCGACGTTGATCAGAGTAGACGCAACACAGCCTGAGTGGCGACCATGAACACGACAGTCACAGTGATCGCGTCGGCAATCCTTGCCGGCGCTCTTCTCGGGGCGCCGACCGGAGCCCAGGCGCAGGCGGGCCGCTTCGCCAACCACGGCTTCGGCAACCACAATTTCGGAGCCGCGGCCGTCGGCGGCGGCGGCTTCAGCAGTCCCGGTGTCGGGGCTGGCGCCGCGGGCGGCGGCTTCGCCAACCGGGGCTTCGGCAATCACGCCTTCGGGCCGGCTGCCGATGCCGGAGGGGGTAGCTTCGCCAATAACGGCTTCGGCAACCACAATTTCGGCCGACCGGCTGTCGGCGGCGGATTCGCCAATCCCGGGTTCGGGCACGGGCTCGGCGCCCACCGGGGCTACGGTCATCATCGCCATTACGGCTACAACCGCGGCTACTACGGCCGCCCCTACGGCTACGGCTACGGACGGGGCGGATACGGGCTCGGCGGCCTCGGCCTCGGCGTCGCCGTGGGCGGTCTGTATGGCGGCTACGGTTATCCGGGATACGGCTACGACACCGGGTACTACGGCGGTTATGCGCCCGTCACGTACGGCTACGCCGACACCGAAACCTACCGTGTCGCGGACGACGACCGCTACTGCGCGCGCCGGTTCCGATCCTACGACCCGCAGAGCGGAACCTATCTCGGCCGGGATGGACGTCGCCACCGCTGCCGGTGAGCCGCGACCGTCCTGACGACGGCCGCATCCGGCTCGGACCATCCCCGCCACGCCGCGGCGGGGATGAAGGTGCCGTCGTCACGACCGGCCGGGACGGCGCGGCGGATCGCCGGCGCTAGGCGTCCGCCTCGCTCGCGTCATCCCCGCCGGTCGCACCCAGTGCGGGCCCAGGCCGATACGCGTCGAGCGTCGCGTAGGCATCGGTGTCGGTGAGCCCGAGCCGTTCCATGTCGGTCAGGAAAGACAGGATGTCGGCGTCGACCGGCTCGCCGCTCTCCTTGCGCTCGATCAGGGTATTGACCAGCTCGAGGGCGCTGATCGACGTGGCGCTGGGTTCGTTCGCATCGGGGAAAGCCATGGCCGGTCTCTCGCAGGAGGGCTCCGGGAACTAGGTCACCGCGAGGCCATCGGCCACACGCGACGGCCGTCGCGGTCGATCACGGTCGATCGAGGTCGATGTCGCCGCGCGTTCCGAAAGCGCGGTGCCACGTCCGTCACATCGTCGGATGCGACGTCGGCGCGCTCTCGCGATACAGGGCCTCGTGCTGCCACGGGGGATGGTGCGCGTCCGGTCCGACGTGCTGGCCGACATACAGGGACGCGAGCAGGCCGAGCAGGAGGAACAGACCGATGGTCACCGCGTCCGGATGCCGGCGCGCGCTGTGGATGCCGAAGCACCCCAGCGTGAAGACGGCCGCCAGGGCCAGGGAACCGAGCATGCCGCCCGACATCGGGATCACCGCCGTGCCTGTCGTCGTGGCTCAGCGCGCCGCGCCACATCGGGGCGGGCGGCACGGGCGCACGACGTAGACGTTCGAGGGCGCGCGAAACATCCCGCTATCCATCGGCGCCACCGCGCGCCTGATCCCGCGGGGAGTGTGAAGGATCGATCTGCGACGGCACCGGTCGGCAGAGGCGCCGGCACGCCCGCATCGCGCCAGTCGAACACGGCACGTCGCACGTATTGACGGATGCCGGAACGGCAACGCTGTTCCCGAACCTCAGAACCCGGGACGGGTGAGAGAGCCGAAAACTCAGTTCGATCAAGATGTTGGTAAGTGGATGGCTCCCCGAGCAGGACTCGAACCTGCGACAAGGCGATTAACAGTCGGGGCGATCATATTGATTTTGTGTGAGGCCGTTACCGGTCGGCAAGCGTTTAAGGACATGGAATAGCCCCCTGCCCTACCCTCGATTGCCCTGCTTCATGGACGTCCTCCACGACCCGATCCGCGAAGCCGTTGCGGCGCTCCGTCTGCACGGTCACGTCGTCGAACCCTGGAGCCGGCGCTACCCGCTCTGGCTCGTTGACGGCGAGACGCTGACGGACGGCGATCTCCTCGCTCTCGCTGTGCGCGTCGGCCTCATGGACTCGACCACGACCCGGCTGCAATAGGCCGCCCATGGCCAAAGAACCTCCGACCGTCTCCGAACTGCGCAAGGCCGCGGAGGTCACCGACGACGAGATCAACGCCGCGGTCGACGCGGTGCTCGCCGATCTGGCGACGGAGGCCTACCCGCTCGCGAAGGGCTGGACCCTCGACCTCGTCGAGACGCTCCGGACGAACACCCGCGCGGCCGAGGCGCTGACCACCGACAAGGCGGCCTGGAAGCGCAACATGGTCCGGACCGCGATCCTGCTGGCGCACCCGGTGAAGGGATGAGCGACCGCACCGACAACATCGAGCCGGTCGCCCGGGCCCTTTATGCCAAGCAGATGAGAATGCTCGGCGTCTCCGAGGACGAGATCGCGGCGACATCGGATCGCTACTGGCCCGTGCTGGCTGCCCAGCTCCAGGCTGGCCTGATTGACGAGGACGGCAGCCCGATCGCGCACAGCGTCGAGAAGGGCCTTGAGGCATGGTACGCGTGGCTCGACGAGAGGAAGGCGTGAGCCACGGTCAGGCGCGGGCGGCCAAGGGCGCGAGCGACGAGGCCGACCCGAGTCCATCAAATGTATGATGGCCTGGCCTCACGCTCGCGCTACCCGGCGTTCATGACCGACGACACCGACCCGATCTTGGAAGCGGTGACGGCGCTGCGGGCCGCCGGTATCCCCGTCTGGCCGATCGGCGATGAGCTTGAGCACTGGCAGATCGGCGACCTCGTCTTCTCGGATGCCGACCTGTGGCGCCTCGCCGCGAGCCGCGGACTCGTAGAGGACGGCGACTCGCGATAGTCCGGCGCCGCCATGCCTTCCGAACCGAGAGCCCCGATTCGCGGCCGCCACCTCGAGGCCATGCGCGCTGTCGCCGAAAACCCCGGCGGCCTGAGGCACGAGGCCTACCCGACTGTCATGCCGATCCTGCAGGAGCTCGGGTACGTCGAGGAGCGTCCGACCCGCGGCCGGACCAGTCGGCGCGCTTGGCACCTGACCTCGGGCGGGCGCGAACTGCTGGTCGCGCTCGGGATCCGAGAGAGCGCCGAGCCGTGACGTTCACGTGGCGCCGCACGTTCCCCGACACGCACCACGACTTCGTGGCCGAGGAAGCCGGTCAGCACGTCGGCCGGATCAAGCGGATGGAGGGCGGCCCGCAGAACGGCACGTGGACCTGAAGCTGCACCGGCTGCCAGCGCGGGCATGAGGCCGAGGGCGTGCGGCCGCTGAACGGCATGGCTAACACGCGGGACGAGGCGATCGAGGCGCTGGCCGCGGCTTGGGCTCGCGCCAAGGCGTGGAGCGCGCGGACTAGCCTGCCGCTGGCGCCGGGCGCATCCTGATCGTCAGCCGCGCCCCTTGGCCGCGAACTCCCAAACCGGTTGGCAGGGCTCCTCCCGGATGCAAACGCATCTCCGTGTTCATCAGCTTGGTGTGGCAGCCATACCAAGTGGCCTGTCCATCAAATGCTAACCCTCGCGCCATTGAAGTGCTGTCCCAACGGCGTGAGCAGGAGCGACATGGCAGAGCGATACCATTTCCGTCTGAGGGGCCCGGGCGAGGTCATCGAGGACGAGGAGGGTGTGTTGGCTAGCTCGATCGAGGTTGCCGTGGCCGAGGCGACGCAGCTGATCGCCGAGATGCACGCGCGGGGTGAATTGGCCGATCCTGATGAGCGCTGGTGCGTAGAGATCCACACCGCCGATGGCGTCGTGCTTCGCTCCCTTCAGCTGTACTGAGCGCCGGCCGCGGGGCACGGGAGCTTGCGTAGGATCCGGCGGATGTGCTCGCGGAGGATGAGCGTCTCAGGTGTTGGGCTGACATCCGGAGGCGTTACCGAAACCTCCAGGGCCGCCAAGGCTGAGTCGCGCATCAAGGCCCTCGTCTGTTTCAAGAGCTGCATTTAACAGATTATTATCATGGATCCATCCATCATTTGAGGTCGTTTGGCCGCTTAATATCGCGGAACTTTACGTAGATTAGTTATTCGGCCCTAGATGCGATCGCGCAATCAAGTATCGTCCCTTCTTGGGAAGCCGAGCTAGGAAGCGCGCGGAACGATCCCGCTCCCCGTGATCAAAGGACGCTTCTTAGCGGCAGAACTCCAGCTGGCCATCGGCAGGCGGAGCCTCACAGCACAACCCGCAGTGATCTGGTCGCGCCATGAGGCAACGGCGGGCGGGAGGTTGGCGGGAGCGGTGCAAGGTGAATTGGGAGCCCCAATACCGGCTACGACCGACAATGTTATGAGACGTGCTCGTCGCTCGGTATGCATCAACGCCGAACGAGCGCCTGAAATTGAAAGGCTCCCTGAAGTGAGGCCGGCACCGTTTGCGCTCCGGTCCTCAAGGGCGCTCCTTTCCTGGCCGTCGCGCGTTCCCTCCCGGTGGCCTATGCCGGACGCCAAGCAGGAGGCTTTCATGGCCGATCAAGATCGTGCGCTTATCGACACGCACGGCGAACAGGACATCGTCGCCTTGGCTCAATTAGGGGCGGCCGTGATTCTGGCATGGCCCTTATTGGAGCCCGACATGCAGCGCGATTTGATCGCGACTGCGTCCGTCGTGGATGGAGTGAAAAGAGACCCGCGCTTTGAGGAGGTACTCACTCGGCTTGTTCATTCGAACAATCGTAACAGAAGCTGAAGCATGCCCACCACACTCGCCATGAACTCAGATATCAGCCGCCTATGTGCGGCGGCGTTTGATGCCTGCGAGCATCGATCGCTACTTGCAAATCATGAGGATGCCGAAGCCATCGTCCGCGCCGTCTTGAAAGAGCTGCGGGAACCCAGTGAAGCGATGCGTGCGGCTGGGCAGGTAGGGCAACGTGCCTTTGATGCGATGCCCGGCGCAGGAAGCGGATACCTGACGAGCGAGCCCTACACATTCGCCGCTATAATCGACTATGTCCTCGCCAATCCTGTCTGAACCCAACCTCGGCTCGTGGAGCAGGCGCGGCAGGCGAGGTGCTCGCAGATTGGGTAGAGCATGGCCAAGGATCGGAACGTCCCTGGCCTGCCCCCATGCGGTGGCCCAGGTTCGAAGTTAGTGCATCGTCGGTCGCGTGACGATGGCTGGGCGAGCGAGCGGCGCTGAAGTGCTCGGTTCC
>NZ_LMPY01000033.1:0-31984 GCF_001424445.1 Methylobacterium sp. Leaf361
GATCCCGCGTCGTGCGGAACGAGAACAGGTTGTCGGTCCAGTGGTGGACCGACAGAACGCGCTCCTCGTAGAACTTGCTCATCGACGGATCAGTCCTCGCTCAGGCGGACGCCGGGTCGGCAGTTCCGAACAGGTCGAGCAGCTTGGCGTCGCGGCCGTCCCACGCCGCGGCGTCGTCGGCCGGCTCGGTCCTCTCGGTGATGTTGGGCCAGAGATCGGCGTACTTGGCGTTGAAGGTCTTCCAGCCCGCCATACCCGGTTCTGTGTCGGCCTTGATGGCGTCGGCCGGGCATTCCGGCTCGCAGACACCGCAATCGATGCACTCGTCCGGGTTGATCACCAGCATGGTCTCGCCGACGTAGAAGCAGTCGACCGGGCAGACCTCGACGCAGTCGGTGTACTTGCAGCGGATGCAGTTCTCGGTGACGACATAGGTCATGACTTCGCACCTCGGCGCAGGGGTCAGAGCAGCGCGGGGAGATCCTGGCCCTCGAGATCGATCGCCAGCCCCTTCATCGCCTCGGCGCTGACCTCGCCCCCCATCGCGCGGAGGCTCTCCTCGCGGATCAGCGACATCAGCCCCCGGCGCAGGCCCAGGAACTCGGACGACAGGGTCAGGGCCGGCTGGCGCGGGCGGGGCAGGGGCACCACGATTTCGGCCTTGATGCCCCCGGGTCGGGCGGTCATCACGTAGACGCGGTCGGAGAGGAAGATCGCCTCGTCGATGTCGTGGGTCACGAACAGCACCGAGATCTTCAGGCGCTGCCACATGTTGGTGAGGATCTGCTGCATGATCAGCCGCGTCTGCGCGTCCAGGGCGCCGAACGGCTCGTTGAGCAGCAGGATGCGCGGGCCGGTGGCGAGCGCGCGCACGATGCCGACGCGCTGCTTCATCCCGCCCGACAGCCGGTCCGGATAGTGGTTCTCGAACGCCGTGAGCCCGGCGAGGCCGAGGAGCGTCCGCGCCTGTCGCTCGCGCTCGCTGCGCCGGACGCCCTTCATCTTCAGGCCGAACTCGACGTTCTCGCGCACCGTCTTCCAGGGAAAGAGTGAGTATTGCTGGAAGATCATGCCGCGATCCGCGCTCGGTCCCGCGATCGCCTCGCCGTCGACGGTGACCCGCCCGGACGACGGCTTGAGGAAGCCGGCCAGCGCGTTGAGCAGCGTCGACTTCCCGCAGCCCGAGGGCCCGATGATCGACACGAACTCGCCGGGATGGACGGTGAGCGAGGCGTTCGAGACGGCCTCGACGGACCCCTCCATCGTCTCGTAGCGCAGGCAGAAGTCGCTGACCTCGATCAGGCCCCGGCTCGATTCGGCCATGGCAAGCTCCCGATTGGTGACGCGCGTGGAGGACCGGTCCGGCGAGGGCCGCGCCGGGCGGCGGGCGGAGGCCTAGCGGGCCGCGGACCAGGGCATGACGAGGCGGCCCACGAGACGGATCGCGAAGCTGGAGCCGAGGCCGAGCAGCCCGATCGTGATCATGCCGAGGGCGATGTCTGGGTACTGGACTAGCGAGTAGGCTTCCCAGGTGAAGTAGCCGATGCCGAACTGGCCGGAGATCATCTCGGCGGCGATCAGCGAGACCCAGGCCACGCCCATTCCGACCGTCAGCCCGGTGAAAATCTGCGGCAGCGAGGCCGGCAGGTAGACTTCGCGGAACACCGCCGCCTCGCGGGCGCCGAGGCAGCGTGCGGCCCGCACCAGGACCGGGTCGACCTGGACCATGCCCTGAAGGGTGTTGATCAGGATCGGGAAGAACGAGCCCAGGAAGGTGATGAAGACGATCGAGCCCTCGTTGGTCGGCCAGAGCATGATCGCCATCGGCACCCAGGCGATCGCCGGGATCGGCCGCAGCACCTCGCAGATCGGGAAGGCGATCTCGCGCAGGAGGCGGTAGCGCCCCATGAGGAGCCCGAGCGGCACGGCGACGCCGCCGGCCAGGAGAAATCCGAAGAGGATCCGGCGGCAGGAGATGAGCACGTGGTCGCCGAAGTTCGGGCTGCGCAAGGCTATCGCCGCGCGGTCCACGACGTCCATCGGCGTCGGGATGTTCAGGAACCGCACGTAGAGGGTCACGCGGTTCGCGGTCAGATACTGCCAGAGCGCGACGAACAGGATCAGGGAGGTGAGCCCGATCAGCGCGGCTCGGAACGCGCCGTGATGCAGCCGCAGCCAGCGGCGGACGCGGCCGGTCGCGGGGCGGGTGGACGCGGCCGGCGGCGGGAGGGGCGCCGCCCGCGGCGGGCGCGACTCGGCGGCGGGCCGGAGAGCGACAGCTTCCATGCGGTTCTAGCCTCCCGTCACAGCGGCCTTCAGGGCCTCGTCGTAGGGCATCACCGTGCCGCCGCCCCGCGCCGCGGCCTCGGCGTCCTGCTTCAGCAGGAACGGCGCGATGCCGCCCTTGCCGTCGACGACGTAGAAGGCCTCCCGGGCGAACAGCTTGATGCCGCGGGCCGTGTCGAAGACGTAGGCGACGTCGACGGCCTGCCCCTTGGACTTCATCTCGTTCAGCGCGCCGAGCGTGCAGGCCGCGCTCGCGTAGGGCTGGATCGCCCCGCCCTTCACCCAGATCTCGCCGGCCTTGCGCGGCTCGGTGACGGGCCTCTTGCAGTACGTGTCCTCGCCGCGCACCTCGTAATTGGCGGTGCTCGCGCGCTGCTGCGCGTAGTCCAGGCCGCGCTCGGCGAAGACCTTGCGCAGCGGCCCGTCGTCGACCCACGGACCGACGTCGAACGCCTTGATCCGGTCGAGCCGCTGCAGGACCTTGACGTCCTCGCGGGCGGCCTCGACCAGCTGCGGCTTGATCGTGGGATCGACGGTCATGATCCCGCCGGGCCCGAGGAAGATGTAGACCACCTCCTTGTCGGTGCCGGTCCAGGCCGCGATCTGCTCGGCGGCGCGCTTCGGATCGGCCTTGACCCAGGCGTCGGCGTCGAGGACGGCCTTCAGGTAGGCCTCGACGATCTCGGGGTAGCGGTCGGCGAAGTCGGAGCGCACGACCACGCCGTGCCAGGTCGGGAGGTTGGTCTCGACGCCATCGAACACTTTGCGCGCGAAGCCGCGGAACGGCAGAAGTTCGGCGAAGGGGACGAAATCCGCGTGCGCGTCGATCTTCCGTTCCTGGAGATTGGTCGAGCCGACCTCCGGGCTCTGGCTGACCAGGCGGAAATAGGTGGCCGGGTAGCCCTTGTCCTGCAGCGCCTTCAGGACCATCCCGTGGGCCGCCGACCCGAAGGGCACGCTGACGACCTTGCCTTTCAGATCCTCGAAAGAGAAGTATTCGGAAGCCTTGTTGACCACGATCCCGTTGCCGGATCCGTGGAGATTGTAGGCGGCGACCGCGATCAGCCGCGATTGGCTCTCGGGATTGTTCTGGAACGTCGCGCCGTTGACGACGAGCGGGTAATCGCCCATCGCGCCGAACTGCAGCTTCCCGGCCATCATACCGTTCGTGACCGGCGGCCCGGACGTGAAGTTCTGCCAGTCGAGCTGGATGGTCGTGCCGGCGTACTTGCCGGTCTTGGGCAGGTACTTCTCCAGCAGCTTGAGCTGGCGGATCACCACGCCGACCGTCGCGGTGTTGGTCGTCGTGTCCTGCGTGCCGATGCCGACGGTGAGGGTCTCGGCGCGGGCCGGTGCCCCGATCCCGACGCCCGCCAGCGCGAGGGACGCGAGAGCGGAGACCGATCTGAGCCCGGGAAATCGTCCAGTCATCGCCCGCTCCAACATTTCGGCCCGATGTCGCGAAGACATCGACGGCATGATCGGGCGCTGCGGCGCGTCCGATCAAATGCCGAGGACGCCTGCGGGTCGATTAGTTGCGCAAAAAAGTCGAGCGGCTCCGGATGTGCTGCAGTTTTGTGCGGGACGCTCGCGTTTTAGGCGCATTCCTCGCCGCCGCGCATCGCCGCGAGGATGTCGGGACGCAGCACGACGATCTGCGTGCGCCGCGTGACGAGGACGCCCTGCTCCGAGAGCCGCTTCAGGCTGATCGTCACCCATTGCCGTGTGGCGCCGACCATGTGGGCGAGGTCGGCGTGCGTGAAGGTCGCCGCGATCACCGTCCCGTCCTCCTCCGCGACGCCGTAGAGGTCGCACAGGTGCAGGAGCAGGTGGGCGAGGCGCTCGGTGATCGAGCGAGTCCCGAGCATCTGGGCCAGGGTCGAGTAGCAGCGGCCCTTGAAGGTCAGGCCGTCGATCACCCCGATCGCGAGGGCCGGGATCTGCGTCACGAGCTGCCGGAGCGCCTTGGCCGGCAGGTGCAGCACGCTGGAATTGCTCGCCGCCATGCCCGACCATTTGTGGAGGCCGGCGCCGAACACGTCGGGACCGCCGACGAAGTTGCCGGGGTACCAGTAGGCCAGCGTGATCTCGCGACCGGACGGCGCGGCGTAGAAGACCCGGATGCGGCCGCTCTCGATGATCCAGATCCCGTCGTTGGGCGTCTCCTGGGTGAACAGGGTCGCGCCGCGGTAGAGCACGCGGCGCCGGCCCTTCTCCAGCACGAGGGCGACCTCGCGCTCGGTCAGCCCGTCGAGGAGAGGGCGCTGCCCGGTTCCGGCCTTGGGCGCGGCCTCGGACAGCAGGAGGGCGCTCGCCTGGGTCTGGAGCCCTGCCGGGGCCTGAGACGGGCGTATCGGCGCCGTGGTCTGCATTGCCGCCTCCAGCATCCTACCTGCCGCGGCGCAGCAAACCCTGTACCAGCTCTAAACTGGCCGCCGGCACCGGCAGCGTCTGGATATCGCGGAGCCGAGCGGACGTGAAGCGGCGCCGCACCCGGAGGATGCGGCGCCGCGACGAGGCCGAGACGGCCGGATCGATCAGGGGCGTCCCTGACAGCGTCCGATCGCCCACTGGATGAGCTTGCGCACGTCGGGATCGGGATCGTTGGCGGCCGCCTCGAGGGCCGAGAGGCCCCGCGGGTCGGCGATCTCGCCGAGGGCCGCGGCCGCCTCCTTGCGCAGGTTGCTGACCTCCGAGGTCAGCGCCCGTCCCAGGATCTCGACGGCCGCCGGCGCCCGGATCCGGCCCAGGGCATTGGCCGCCTTGGTGCGGACCTGCCAGACGGGATCGTCCATCACGGCGATCAGGGGCGCCGTCGCCTCGGGCAGCCGGATCTTGGCGCAGGAGACGGCCGCCTCCTCGCGAACCTGCCAGTGCTCGTCGGACAGGCCGGCGATCAGCGTGCCGATGCCCGGACCGCCGGTGCGCAGGAAGACCAGCGCCGCCATCGTGGCGCGCCGGACCGTCGGGTCGGGATCGCCCGCGGTGGCGATCAGCGCCGGCAGCGCCTCCTCGGCCTTGAGGTAGCCGATGACGCCGAGACCTTCGCGGCGCACCTCCGGGGACGGGCTCTGGAGCGCCTTCAGCGCGGCCGACAGGGCGTCCGGCAGGACGAGCTCGCGCAGGGCCCGCAGGGCAGAGGCCTGCACGAACGGGTCGGTGTGCGCGGCGCGCTCGATCAGGAGCGGCCCGCAGGCCGGCTCCTTCTTCTCGGCCAGGGTATCGGCGGCAGTGCGGCGCACGGCCTCGTCGTCGTCCTCCAGGGACCGCACGAGGCCCTCGACGACGTCCGCGCCGTCGTGCTCGTCCAGCGCCTTGGCCGCCGCGGCGCGGACGGCTGCGTCCGGATCGCCGAGGCCCTTGAGGAGCAGGACCTTCGCCGCGGGGCCGACGGCCTCGGCGAGCTCCATCATCGCGACGCGCCGGACGCCGGCGTCGGCACTCGCGCAGCGCTCGGCCACGTCGTCGAGATCGTCGTCGAAGGAATCGAACACGGGGCTCATGGTCGGCCTCAGCGCAGCAGGTAGGGAATATTGACCTTGACCGCGTTCGTCGGGCAGTCGACCTCGCAGGGCATGCAGTACCAGCACTCGTCGTACTTCATGTAGGCCTTCTGCCGGGTCTCATCGATCGCGAGGATGTCGAGCGGGCAGACGTCGACGCAGACGCGGCAGCCCTTCTCGGCGATGCACTTGGCGTCGTCGATGACGACCGCGGCGCTGCTGGCCTGATTGATGATCGGCATGGATCGATCTCCGGTACGGGGCGGGATTACTCGGCGGCGGCCGGCGTCTTGATGCGGAGCTGGTGGTAGGCGCCCATCTCCTCGGCGGCGACCGGCACGATGAACGGGTCGACGGCGCGCTTCGCGTGGGCCATCCGGCCCTGGCCGTCCTTGAACAGGACCGTGTGGCAGGCCCACTCGGCGTCGTTCGTCTCGGGATAGTCGACGCGCAGGTGGTAGAAGCCCCAACGGCTCTCGGTGCGGTAGAGCGAGGCCGCCGCCGCCATGTCGGCGCAGTCGAGGATCGTCTGCATCTCGAGCGCCCGGTGCAGCTCGTGCGGGTCGCGGGCGCAGAGCAGGTCGAGGTCCTCGCGGATCTCGGCGAAGCGGCGCTGGCCGAGCTCCATCTTCGCCGTCACCTTCGGCGGCTCGAGATAGTCGTTCACCAAGCGGCGGGTCTTGAACTCCATCTCGTGCGGGGTGAGCCCGTCGACGCGCCGGGTCGGCGCCAGCACCCGTTCGCGCTCGACGGCGATGTCCGCCGGGTCATGGTCGGCGAGGGCGTTGGCCGTGCAGTAGGCGGCGGCGTCGGCCCCGGCGATGCCGCCGTTCACGAAGGCGCCCAGCATGTAGTTGTGCGGCACGCTCGCCATGTCGCCGACCGCGTAGAGGCCGGGGACCGTCGTGCGCGCGAACTCGTCGACGAAGACGCCCGAGGCCGAGTGGCCCGAGCAGAAGCCGATCTCGGAGATGTGCATCTCCACGGGACGCTGGCGGTAATTGGTGCCGCGCCGCTCGTGGAAGCGTCCGCGGGAGGGGCGCTCGTTCGAGTGCAGGATCGTCTCGATCTCGGAGATCGTCTCCTCGCGCAGATGGTCCATCTTGAGGAAGACCGGGCCGTTGCCGCCCTGCAGCTCGCGCCAGAACTCGAGCATCATCTGTCCGGACCAGTAATCGCACTCGATGAAGCGCTCGCCGCGATTGTTGGCCGTGTATCCGCCGAATGGGCCGGTGACGTAGGCGCAGGACGGGCCGTTATAGTCCTTGATCAGCGGGTTGATCTGGTAGCACTCGAGGTTCGCGAGCTGCGCGCCCGCGTGATAGGCCATCGCGTAGCCGTCGCCGCAATTCGCCGCGTTCTCGTAGGTCCCGAACAGGTACCCGGAGGCCGGCAGGCCGAGGCGGCCGGCGGCCCCGCAGGCGAGGATCACCGCCTTGGCCTTCACCACCAGGAATTCGGAGGTGCGGGTGTTGACGCCGATCGCTCCGGCGATGCGCCCGTCCGCGCCCTTGAACAGGCGCGTCGCCATGTACCGGTTCGTCACGCCGACCTGGAGGCGGCGGAGCTGCCGGTAGAGGACCTTCTTGACGTTGTGCCCTTCCGGCATCGGCAGCACGTAGGTCCCCATGTGGTGGACCTTGCGCATGTTGTACTCGCCGGAGCCGTCCTTCTCGAATTTGACCCCGAGCTTGTCGAGGTACTGGATCATCGGGAACGACCCCTGCGCGTAGGCCATCACCGCCTTCTGATTGACGATGCCGTCGTTCGCGACGGTGATCTCCTTCACGTACTGCTCGGGGGTGGCGTAGCCCGGGACGACGGCGTTGTTCAGCCCGTCCATGCCCATGCTGATCGCGCCCGAGCGCTTGACGTTGGCCTTCTCCATCAGGACGACCCGGAGCTTCGGATCGGCTTCCTTGGCCTTGATCGCGGCCATCGGGCCGCCGGTGCCGCCGCCGATCACCAGGATGTCGGTCTCGATAATCTCGGTCTTCGTCGCGGATTCGAACGCGTTCATGGCAAGATCTCGCGTCAGGTCAGGGGCGGGGCGTGTGGGATCGCCGGAGGATCGGATCGCGCGGTCAGGCGGCCTGCGCGGCGTCGGGCGGGTCGTCGACGGCCTCGGCGACGAGGGCGCGCAGGTAGGACCAGGGGAAGATCCCGCGGGCGTGGCCGTCGGAGAACGCGATGTGGACGGCGTAGCCGCCCATCGGTTCGACCCGCGCGACCGCGATGTCGGCGGCGGCCTGAGGAAAGCGTCGCTCGACCCGGTCACGGGTGCACCACGCGCAGCGGCAGCGCAGCCGCAGCCGCTCCGCCGACAGCGTCGCGGTCAGCCCGTCGCGCCATTGCAACCGGAGGCCGGTCCCGCCGCGCGCGAGGGTGGCGGCCTCCGGGATCGCCTCGGGATCGAACGGGGGCGGGTTCGGAACCCCGGTCGCGTGGTGTGCCATCCGCTCCTCCTCTGTGCCGGCGTCACAGAAGCCGAGGGGCGGGCGATCCGACAGCAATTAGTTGCTCAGAATCTCAGTCAGGCCGCCGGCCGTGGCGACACCGACCGGCTCGGAGACCGGAGCCGGGTCGTCGGCCGCGGCTGCCCGCGGACAGCGACCGTCCGGTGATCCGGACCTACGGCTCGGTCGTCTTCGACTCGGGCCCGCAGATGCCCCTGAGTGCCGTCCAGGCGGCGCCGGACAGGATCTGGCGTTCGGCCGCCCCAGAGCCCGCCTGGGCGCGGATCGCGGCGGCGCGCTCGCGCGTGAAGGGATGGCTGCGCAGCAGGTCCAGCACGTCGCTCTTCCCGTCGTGCTTGTCCCTGGCGATGCGCTCGAGGATGTCGGCGAGCGCCGCGCCGTTGCCGCCCGCGCGGGTCATGAGGTCGACCGCGTAGGCGTCCGCCGCCCGCTCGGCGTCGCGGCTGTAGCCGGCCGAGAGCACCGCGTCGCCCAGCGCGATGATGATGGTCGAGCCGGTCAGGTCCCCCAGGACGAGGCTCAACAGGAACGAGGTGCCCGACGCCCGGATGAGGGAGCGGGTCGGATCGCGTCGGCGGACGTGGCCGAGCTCGTGCGCCAGGACCGCCGCGGCCTCGTCGGCCGAGCGCGCCCGCGCGATGAGGCTCGAGAGCACGATCACGCGGGCGCCCGGCAGGGCGAAGGCGTTGGCCGTGCCGTGCCGGCGCACGCTCACGGCCACCTCGGGAGGCAGCGAGCCCTCCGCCCGACCGGCCGCGACGAGGCGGGCCACGAGCGTGTCGAGCGCCGCGCGGCCGGCCGGTTCCGCGCAGGCCGGCGGGTCGCCGAGGAAGCGCAGGACCTGCGGTTCCGCCACCGCCCCGAGCCGCGACTCGGCCGCGTCCGGCACCATCGGGGCCAGCAGCCCGGCGATCTGCGGGACGCCGAAGACCGCCACGAGCAGGACCGAGAGACCGGCCGCGAGAGACCAGAGCACGAGCCGCACCGTGCCGCCCGAGCGCTCCCGGCGATGGAGGTCCGGGCAGCGCGCCGCGAGCGCGGCGGCGAGCGTCGCGTCCGAGAACTCCACGCGGACCGGCTCGCCGGCCGGACCGATCCGCATCAGCGGCGGCACGGAGACGGCGGCGCGCAGGTCGAGCAGGTTCCAGTCCTGGGCGATTCCGGGCCCGGAGACGCGGAAGCGGTCGTCGAGGCGCAGCGCGACGGGATGTGCCCGCGCGCTGACGCCGTCGAAGTAGCGGCCCTCGACCTCGATCGGCGTCGCGTCGACCGCCTGGGAAGCGCGGGTCAAGCGTCAGAAGCCGATCTGGAGCGCGCCTCCGACGTCGAGCGCGTCGGCGAGGCCCTCCTGCAGACCGCTGCCGGCACCGCGGGACGAGGCGAGGACGGCATCCAGGGCTTCGGGATCCGTCACGGTCGTGCTCGTCGCGACCGCCGCCCACAGGCGGGCCTGCACCACGCGCACGTAGAGCACCGCGAAGAGCGGCGCGCCGACCAGGTAGATGACGACGACGAGCCAGTGGAGCATGCTGAGATCGCCCGCCGCCCGTGCGGCGAAGATCAGCAGAGCCGCGACGAGGCCCAGCACCACCAGGAAGCCCAGGAGCGACAGCATGTAGACGATATACGGCCAGTAGAACTGCCGCGCCTTCAGGCTCGAGGTGAGGCGGGCGTGACCGAGGCTGGCGGCCCCCATGAACGCCCGCGTCTCGCGGGCGCGGTAGTACGGGAGCAGGAGCAGCGCCGCGGGCACGCAGATGGCGGCCACGAAGCCCATCGCCTGGAGGAGAATGCCGATCTTCGAGGCCGCGTAGGCGGGGTTGAGGATCGTCTGGCCGGCCTTGCCGCCGGGCTTCGGTACCAGGAGGTCCGTGGGCAGCGAGAAATCCGTCGCGACCAGGAGGGCGATGCCGAGCCCGATCAGCGGCCCCAGCCCGATTACGTACAGCAACAGCCAGGGGCCGAGCACGCTGCGTCCCCGCGCCGTCGAGTGCATCCTGCTGGTCCCGACCAGGGTGTGGTCGATGCGGTAGCGTTCCAGGCTCGCCCGCATGAACGGGAAGGCCAGGCCGAAGGTGACGAGCGTGAGCAGCCACCAGCCGCCCGCGCGGGCCGCGTAGGCGAGGCCCGAGCCGTCCTGCCCGAGGCGGATGCCGCGCCAGAGCGTCCGCATCGCGCGGTAGCGGCGCCCGCGGTAGATCGCGAATTGTCCCAGCAGGAACAGGAACACGAAGGAGATCACCACCGAGAACGGGGCGAGCGCGGGCGCGACGAGCGAGAGCGCGAACAGCGCGACGTAGATCGGCACGAGGATCGCGAGCGCCACGAGGAAGCCGAGGAACAGTTCCTTGCCCGTGCCGGTATACTCGGCGGGCGAGCCGTCGAGCGCGGTGCGCTCCCAGAAGAAGCGGCGCAGATTGGTGACGTACCAGAATCTGTAGATGCCGAAGGTCACGATCGAGAGCAGAAAGCCCTTCAGCGCCAGCCAGGTGAGACCTTTGACCCGCGGGTCGAAGGTTACGGCGGCCACGCGCGTGCCCGGAGCGCCGCTCCGCGTGTCGAACTGGGTGCCGGTTGCCAAATTCATGGGTCCGTCGATCGTCCCGCCGCGTTTCGCGGCCAGACACTAGGAAGGAAGGCCTGCGCTGACCAGTTCCGCGCGGCCGCAATTCTGTCCCGTCCCCGCAATGTCGTGCAGCGACCGCTCGAAATGCGGGGCGTCGTTAACGCGCGGTCTCCGGTTGCCGGACACGCTTTGCCGGGCGATGCGACCGAACCGCTTCGACGGCGTGCGCACCGCGTCCGGCCGCCGTTGGGCGCGTCCCTAGCCCAGGACCGACAGAGCGGCCGCGAGGTCGGCGACCAGATCGTCCGGGTGCTCGATCCCGATCGACACCCGGATGGTCGCGTCCGTGATCCCGAGCCGGTCGCGCACCGCCTTCGGCACGCCGGAATGGGTCGTGGAGGCCGGGTGGCTGGCGAGCGACTCGGTTCCGCCCAGGCTGACGGCGAGCTTGAACAGCTGGAGGCCGTTGAGAACCCGGAACGCCTCGGCCTCGCCGCCGACGATGTCGAACGAGAACGTCGAGCCCGGCGCCGCGCACTGCTTGGCGTAGACCTGCGCCTGCCGCGATCCCGGCTCGAGATGCGCGAGATGGTGGATCCGCGCCACCTTCGGATGCGCCGCCAGCATCCGGCCGACGATCTCGCCGTTGCGGTTGGCGGCGCTCATCCGCAGCGACAGGGTCTCGAGCGAGCGCCCGAGCATCCAGCAGGAATGCGGGTCGAGACCGGTCCCGATCGCCGAGCGCAGAAGCCGCACCGGCTTCATCCGCGCCGCCGAGCCGAGGGCGGCGCCGGCGATCAGGTCCGAGTGGCCGCCGACATACTTCGTCAGGGAGTAGACCGAGATGTCGGCGCCTTCGCGCAGCGGGTGCTGGAAGAGGGGCCCGAGCAGGGTGTTGTCGCAGACGACGACCGGCGCCTCGCCGCCCTGCCGGGCGCCGATCTCCTCGGCGACCGCCCGGACGAGGCCGAGGTCGACGAGGGTGTTGAGCGGGTTCGAGGGGGTCTCGACCATGACGACGCTGACGCGTCCCGCGCCCGCCGCGCGGTCGGCCGCGGCGCGCACGCTCGCCGGATCGGTGCCGTCGGAGAACCCGAACGGCGCGATGCCGAATCCGGCCAGGGTCTTGGCGATCAGGGTCTCGGTGCCGCCGTACAGGGGTTGCGAGTGCAGGATCGCGTCGCCGGGCCGCGCGAAGGCCAGGATCGTGGTGGCGATCGCCGACATGCCGGAGGAGAAGACCAGCGCGGCCTCGGCCTCCTCGAAGACGGCCAGCCGGTCCTCGACGATCTCGCTGTTCGGGTGATTGAAGCGCGAGTAGACCAGCCCCGCCGCCTCGCCGACCGGCGGTTCGCGCCGTCCCGAGACGTAGTCGAAGAAGGCTTTGCCGTGCTCGGCCGAGGTGAACACGAAGGTCGATGTCAGGAAGACCGGCGGCTTCACCGCGCCCTCGGACAGGGCCGGGTCGTAGCCGTAACCGAGCATCAGCGTCTCGGGGCGGAGCGGGCGGTTGCCGAGCGCCTTCCGGTGGTAGCGGTCGTCGGACATGCTGGCCTCGCTCCGACAGGCCCCCAGCCCGGGTCTGGGCAGCCCGGTTGCGCTCTGACTCCGGGATCCCGGACGCGGGAGCATGGCACAGGCAGGGCCGCTACGGAACGTCGCCGCGGTCCCGACGCGCCGCGGCGGAGGGCGGCCTCGGGTCTCAGCCGGACCGCGCCGCGCCGCCCGAATCCAAGCGCTCCAGGACGCGGGCGACGTCGGCCGTCGTCATCTCCCACTCGTTCTGGAAGTTGGCCACGACGCCGCGCATGAAGCGCGGTTGCAGGCGCTCCGCCTCCGCCGCGTCGCCGAGATGATCCACCAGGATCGCGTAGGCGAGCTGCGAGGGCTCGGGACCCTCGTAGCTCCACTCGAAGCCGTTCCGGGAGTAGCACTTGGCCTCGGCCCGATCCGGCAGCGGCGCCCCGTTCACCGTGACGACGATCCCGTCGATCGTCCGGTCCCCGGCATAGACCTTGTCCATCACCGCGCCTCCCGGATCCGGTGGCGCGGGGTGCGGCCGTCGGAGCGGTTGCGCATCACCTCGGGGAAGATCCAGAGGCTGACCACCATGAACGGGCCGAGGAAGGCCACGGCCCAGCGCGGCCCGGTCTGGCCGAGATGGCCCATGTAGAACCAGCCGGCGAGCGCCGCGAGCGCGACGGCGACCGACAGGCCGAACTTGATCGGAAACGGCATCGGATCCCTCCCGGATCGCGCGTGCGGGTCAGAGGACGAAGACGGCGCCGACCTGCTGCAGCAGGCCGAGGGCGCCGCAGAGGGCGGCGAGCACGATCGCCAGGCCCGCAACGCCGTCGCGCCAGCGCTGGGGCCAGACGTTGAACAGGCCGGGCGCGAACAGGATGGCGAAGCCGCCCACGATCACGAGGCTCGACCAGCGGAGTTCGGCGACCCCGTAGGCGAGCATCCCGCCGGTCAGCGCCGCGAGCAGGAGGACGTTGGCCGCGATCAGCGCGAGGCCGAGGGGGCGCGCCCTCAGGTCGGGCCGGGTCTCCAGCGGAAACATCCCGGCCAGCACGTAGAAGCCGGTGCAGGCGACCCCGGCGAAGAGGGCGAACCACGCGAGCGCGGCGACGTTCGGTTCGATCATGTCCATGGCGGCGTTCCGGGCTGCTCGTCAGTCTAGGCGGCGGGTTACGCGGCGGGTCACTCGGCGGGCTGCATGGCCCGGGGCTCGGGGGCACCGGGCGTGCGCGCGGTCTTGCGCATGTCGGTCTTCACGTGGCGCGTGTCGTAGCCGTTGAAGAGCGTTCCGATGAGACCGCGGTTCAGGTCCGAGGTGCCGAACAGCCAGTCCATGATCGGGAAGGTCAGGTTCATGTTCCGCTCCATCATGATCGATTGGTCGTGATGGGCCGTGTGGTGCCGCCGGTTCGTGTTGATGAACGGCATGTTGCGGACGAACCAGTTCTCCTCGACGTGGCAGCAGAAGTGCATGAACTCGTAGATCATGTAGATGCTGGTCGTCGTGGTGATGAACAGCCAACCGACATTGGGCGTGAAGATGTTGCCGAGCACGATGGCGCCGGGGATCGACATCAGCGTGAACGTCGCCAGCGCGTAGGGCGGGAAGAACGTCACCCGGTAGTCCCGGTGGTCGGCGAAGCGCATCTCGTGGTCGGTGAAGAACTGGTGATGCTGCAGCGTGTGCCGATTGTAGACGGCCCGCCCGATCGGATTGCTCTGCGGCCGGTGCATCACGTAGCGGTGGAGCCACCACTCGAAGAAATTGCAGAACAGGAACACGACCGGCACGGTCGCGAGCTCGATCCAGCTCGGTGCGTGGATGTTCGAGATGTAGATGTACAGGGCCGTGACGCCGATTGTGTAGATGATCGCGATGTGCAGGAAGCCGTTGTACCAGCCGGCCACGCGCTGGCGGTAATTGGCGCGGTAGTTCCGCTGCCGCTCGCTCATGCGGGTGTTGGCGAGTTCCATGATGCGCCTCCTCGCTGGGATGGGGGTGACGCCGCGCCCCCACCGGGATCTGCCGTATTAGAGATACCGTTGATATATCAGTTGTCAGCCGGACCGGGCGGCGGCGACGTCGCCACCGTCCGGTCGGGGCCGGTCCGGTCAGTGCGAGATGGCCTCCAGGGACTTGCCCTTGGTCTCGATGCCGAGGAAACCGACGCTCGCGGCTGCGATGACGAACGAGCCGGCGCCTAGGGCGAAGACGCCGCCGTGGCCGAGCACCGGCAGGATCAGGCCGATCGCGAAGGGCCCGATGAGCGAGCCGACGCGGCCGATGGCCGAGGCGCAGCCGGCCCCGGTGGCGCGGGCCCGCGTCGGGTAGAGTTCGGGCGTGTAGGCGTAGAGCACCGACCACATGCCGAACAGGAAGAACTGCATCATCAGCCCGTAGGCGATGAGCCAGCCGAACGACGGCGAGTGACCGTACAGGTAGGCGGCGACGGCGCTGCCCAGGAGCATCAGGACCGCGGTGGGTTTGCGGCCCCAGCGCTCGACGAGGATCGCCGAGGCGATGAAGCCCGGCACGCCCGCGAGCGAGATCAGGATCGTGTAGGTGACCGACTTGGCGACGCTGTAGCCGGCCTCCTGCAGGAGCGCGCCGAGCCAGGTGGTGAGGCCGTAGAAGCCCAGCAGGGCGAAGAACCACGTCAGCCAGATCATCACCGTACGGCTGGCGTAGCCGGGGCTCCAGAGTTCGAGGAACGAGAAGCGCCGCTCGCCCCGCGCCGGCTCGGGCAGGACGGTCGGCTCCGGAAGCGGACGCCCGTCGAGGCGCAGGGCGACCTGCCGCTCGATCTGCGCCATCACCCGGTCCGCCTCCGCGTGCCGGCCGCGGTCGGCGAGCCAGCGGGGCGATTCCGGCACGAGGAAACGGATCACGAACAGGAACAGCGCCGGCATGGCCTGCGCGAGGAAGACAGCGCGCCAGTCGAAATAGCTGAGCAGCACGTAGCTGAGGCAGCCGGCCGCGATGAAGCCGAGCGGCCAGAACCCTTCCATGATGGCGAGGTAGCGGCCGCGCTTGGCGGTCGGCAGGAACTCCGAGACGATGGCGAGCGCCACCGGGAACTCCATGCCCATGCCGAAGCCGAGCAGCAGGCGGGCGTAGCCCAGCATCGTCGCGTCCGGGGCGTAGGCGCACCAGAGGCTGCCGAGCCCCCAGAACACCATGCTGATCTGGAAGACCACCTTCCGCCCGAACCGGTCGGCGAGCATGCCCGACAGGGCCGCGCCCGCGAACATGCCGATGAAGCTCATGCTCGAGAGCAGTCCCGCCTGGGCGGTCGTCAGGCCGAACTCGGTCTTGATCGACCCGAGGAGGAAGGTGAGCGAGCCGAGATCGATCGAATCGAAGAACCACGCCGTGGCGATGATGAGGAAGATGTTGCGCTGGAAGGCGGTCATCGGCAGCCGCTCGAGGCGCGCCGCGATCAGCGCGCCCGACCCGACCGCGGCGCGGGCGGTGGCGTCCGCGGTCGCCCGATCCGGCAGCACGCCGCCGGCGGAAATCGCTACAGGCCCTGCCATGGCTCAACCTCCCTCGCAGTTATATGCGGCGAGTCGTCATGCAGGATATTACTAAGATGCGCAAGATATATCAGACGTATGCCCTTGCGCGGTGCGCGGGCCCGCCCCATGCACGCTGATGGCGGCGTGGTGTGCGGGCCCGGCCGTGGCGGGGGTGTCGTCCATGAACTTCGTGACCGGGAAGACGACGTCCATCCGCGCCGCCGAGCCGGGCCGCAAGCGGGCGCGGAAGGCCGTGAAAGGGACGTCCCAGGAGGTGTCCCAGGAGGCCGCCCAGGAGGCACCCCATGTCGCGGGCGGCAACGACGATCTGCCCGACCTGACGCTAACCGACCGGGCCTACCAGCAGCTGGAAGAGATGATCACGACCCTGGTGCTCCCGCCCGGCCTCGTGCTCGGCGAGCAGAACCTGGTCCAACGGCTCGGGATCGGGCGGACCCCGATCCGGGAAGCCCTTCAGCGCCTCGCGCGCGACGGGCTCGTCGTGGTCATGCCGCGGCGCGGCATCCTGGTGTCGGACATCAACGTGCGCTCGCAGCTGCGGCTCCTGGAGACGCGGCGCGTCCTGGAGCGCCTGATCGCCCGCCTCGCTGCGGAGCGATCCACCCGCGAGGAGCGCGAGGTCTTCGCGGGGCTCGCGCAGGACATGCGCGACGCGGCCGCGGCGTCGGACGATCTGGCGTTCATGCGCCTCGACCGGCAGTTCAACGAGCTGATCGCGACGGCCTCGCGCAACGAGTTCGCCGTGCGCTCGCTGGAGAGCATGGCGGGCCTGTCGCGGCGGTTCTGGTACCAGCACTACAAGCAGGCGGCCGATCTGCCGCTGACCGCCAACCTCCACGCGGACGTCTGCGAGGCGGTCGCGCGTCGCGACGTCGAGGCTGCCGGCGCCGCGTCGGACAGGCTCGTCGACTACATCGAGAGCTTCGCCCGCAAGACGTTGGATCTCTGAGGTCGCGCGACGGGACCCGTGTCGGGCGGTCGGCGCGGCGGTCAGTCAGGGGAGGGGCGGGCGGCGGCCGGCGATCCGGTCCCGGCCGCCCCTCTGTCGTGACCCCTACGACGCGACGCGCGCGGAGTCTCCGAGGCGGGGTGCTTCCGGCGAGCCGGTCACGCGGGGGCTCCCAGAGCGACCGGCTGGGTCGCGCGGCGGTAGATCAGGAGCGTGGCGACGAGGCCGCACGCCCCGCCGAAGGCCATCCACAGCCCGGGGGCCGCGCGGTTGCCCGTGGCCTCGATGAGCCACGTGGAGACGAGGGGCGTGAAGCCGCCGAGGAGCGCCGTCGCCAGCGAGTAGGCGAGGGAGAAGCCGGCCGTGCGCACGCTCGCCGGGATCACCTCGGTCAGCGCCACCACCATCGCGCCGTTGTAGCTGCCGTACAGGAAGGACAGCCACAGGAGGGCGATCAGCATGTTCCCGAAGCTCGGGTTGGCCACGAGCCAGCCCAGCACCGGGTAGGCGGTGAGCAGGGTCAGCGCCGAGAACACCAGCAGGAGCGGCTTGCGCCCGATCCGGTCGGACAGGGCCCCCATGACCGGCAGCCAGAACAGGTTCGACAGGGCGGTGCAGAAGGTCACCAGAAGGCTGTCGGTGTCGGACAGCTTGAGCACGGCCTTGCCGAAGGTCGGGGTGTAGACGGTGATCGTGTAGAACGAGATCGTGGTCATGCCGACGAGCAGCATGCCGAGCAGCACGATCTGCCAGTTGCTGGCGAGCGAGCCGAACACCTCCTTCATGGAGGGGCGGTGCTTGCGCTTCAGGAACTCCTCCGTCTCCTCCAGCGACCGCCGGATGTAGAACAGGAACGGCACGATCGCGCAGCCGATGAAGAACGGGATCCGCCAGCCCCAGTCGTTCATGTCGGCGAGCGAGAGGGCGTGGTTGAGGATGTAGCCGATCACGGCGGCGAACATGACCGCGACCTGCTGGCTGCCGGACTGCCAGGACACGTAGAAGCCCTTGTTGCCGGGGGTGGCCATCTCCGACAGGTAGACGGAGACGCCGCCGAGCTCGACGCCGGCCGAGAAGCCCTGCAGCAGGCGCCCGACGAGGACCAGGAAGGGCGCGAACAGGCCGATCGTGCCGTAGCCGGGGACGAAGGCGATCAGGATCGTGCCGGCCGCCATGATGCCGAGCGTGACGATCAGCCCCTTCCGGCGGCCGATACTGTCCACGTAGGCGCCGAGGAAGATCGCACCGAGGGGCCGCATCAGGAAGCCGGCGCCGAACGTCACGAAGGTCAGCATCAGCGAGGCGAACTCGTTGCCGACCGGGAAGAAGGTCTTGGAGATGTAGGTGGCGTAGAAGCCGAACAGGAAGAAGTCGAACATCTCCAAGAAGTTGCCACTGGTCACGCGCAGGACCGTGGCGACTTTGGAACTCGACGGATGGGCCTGTATCATTGCTGTCTCCCTCAGGCGCCGGAGCGGTCGCAACCGCACGAGGGAAGCGTCGGTTCTGAACGGCTGACGATCGCTCGTGGCGATCGGGCTGCAGCCGCAAACCAATCCTCCCATGTATTCGCGCCGACTTCGCAGCGCTTGACGCCGCTATACGCCGGTCAACCTGTCACGAAGCTGTCGCGGGACCCGGTCTCAGCGGCCTTCCACGGCGCGCCGCCAGCGCCGCAGCATGCGGGCGTGCCGGATCTGGTCGAGGTTGGCCAGCAGCTCCGGCCCGACCGGGACCGGCCGCAGGGCCGGGGCGGACGCGACAGGGTCGTCGGCCCGGCGGGCATCCGTCCGGGCCGGCGTGAGCGACCGGGCGGCGAGCCGCGCCTGCCCCTCGCGGGAGAGCATGTAGTCGAGGAACATGCGGGCTGCGGCGGGATGCGGCGCGTCCTTCGCGATGAATGCGATCCGCGAGACGAGGAGCGTGTAGTCCGTGGGCAGCACGAGGCCGATCGCCGGATCGTGCCGGGCCCGTTCGAGGGCGTAGGCGCCGAACACGCCGTAGGCGAGGACGGCCTCGCCCGCGGCGATGCGGTCGAGCATGGTCTCCGTCCGGGTGTAGAGCTTCACGCCGGCCTGCCCGAGGGCGGAGACGAGGTCCCACGTCCGGGGCGTCACGTCCGCGTCCTGCGCGAGGATGAGCGAGCCGACGCCGCTCCGCTCCGGATCGTAGGCGGCGACCTTCCCCTGCCACGTCTCGGGGTGGTCCGTCAGGGCTCGGATCAGGTCGGCGCGGGTCTGGGGAACCTGCTCCGGCGGGAGGAGCGTCCTGTTGTAGGCGATGGCGATCGGCTCGGCCGTGACGCCGAACGCCTCGTTGCGCCACACGGCCCAGGCCGGCAGGGCGGCCGCCTCGGGGGACGCGTAGTGGGCGGCGTAGCCGTCGTTCACCAGCTTGATCTGGCGATCCATGGCGGAACTCCACACGATGTCCGCCTTGACCGCGCCGGCCGCGGCCTCCTCCACGAAGCCGTCGTACAGGGTCGCGGAGTTCATCTTGGTATAGGAGACCCCCACGCCGGGATGGGCCTCGCGGAAGCCCGCGAGGAGGTCGGCGACCTCGGCCTCGTCGGTCGTCGCCCGCACGACCACGACGGTCTCGCCGCGGGCCGCGGCGGACCCGGTCCCCTCGGCCGCCGGAGACGGTTCGACCTGTGCCGAGGCCGGGCCCGGACCGGCCATCAGCAGCAGGACGAGGCCGACGACAGCGGGAGCGCGCACCAGGGTCTGCCCTTCGAGAGCCGCGGGAGTCCCCGCAGCTTCGCCGTGCAGAGACCGGGCGGGAATGCTAAACTCGGAGGACCGCTTCGGCCAACACGATCGATGACGGGAGGAGCATGCGCGTTCTGGTCGTCGAGGACGATGCCGCCCTGGCGCGCGGCCTCGTCGCCGCCCTCCGGCACGGCGGATACGCCGTCGACCACGAGGCGGACGGAGCGGACGCGGTGCAGCTCGCGCTGAGCGAACCCTACAGCCTCATCGTCCTGGACCTCGGCCTGCCGGGCCTGCCGGGCTTCGAGGTCCTCAAGGCCGTCCGGGCGGCCGGCTCGACCGTTCCGGTCATGATCCTGACCGCGCGCGACGCCATCAGCGACCGTGTCCGCGGGCTCGATCTCGGGGCGGACGATTACCTGCTCAAGCCGTTCGACCTCGCCGAGTTCGAGGCGCGGGTGCGGGCGCTCGTCCGCCGCGGGCAGGCGGTGCCGAACCCGGTCCTGCGCTGCGGCGCGCTGGAGCTCGACCGGGCCGCGGGCACCGTGACCCTCGGCGGGGCGCCCGTCGCGCTGCGCCGCCGGGAACTCGCCGTCCTGACCATCCTGATGACGCGCGCCGGGAAACCCGTCCCGAAGGAACGGCTCAGCGCCGAGATCTTCGGTTTCGACGAGGCGGTCGCGCCGAACGCCCTCGAACTCTACGTCGCCCGCCTGCGGAAGAAGTTGCAGCCGGACGGGCCCGAGATCCGCACGATCCGCGGCCTCGGCTACCTGCTGATGCCGGTGTGACCCGGCCGCGCGCGCCCTCGATCCGGCGGCGCCTGCTCGTCCGCATGCTGCTGCCGGCCCTGGCGCTCGCGCTGCTGCTCGGCTTCGCCGGCGCGCTCGTGATCCGGAACGTCGTGGAGTCGACGCACGACCGCCTGCTCGACGGGTCCGTCCTGGCGATCGCCGAGCGGCTGACCGTGGAGGACGGCGAGGTGTCGGTCGACCTGCCCCGCGTCGCCCTCGGGATGCTGGAGAGCCAGGCGCAGGACCGGATCTACTACAGCGTCACCTACGGCGGGGCGCTGGTGACCGGCTATCGCGACCTCCCGGGCCTGGACGTCGATACGCTCCCGCTCGGGGTGACGACCCATCGCGACGGCATCGTCCGCGGGGCGGCCGTGCGGATCGCCGCCCAGGCCCGGCGGGTCTACGGGAAGCCGGACCCGGTCCTCGTCCAGGTCGCCGAGACGCGCGAGGCCCGCCAGGGCCTAGAGCGACGCCTGCTCGCCGGGCTCGCGCTGGCCGAGCTGGGGCTGATGGGCCTGATCGGGGCCCTGTCGTGGTACAGCATCGACAGCAGCCTGAGGCCGCTGACCCGGCTGAGCGACGCGATCGACCGGCGGGCGGTCCCGGGGGCGATCAACCTGCAGCCGCTCGACGTGGCCGGGGTGCCCCGCGAGGCGCTGGCCCCGGTGCTCGCCCTCAACACGCTGCTCGAGCGCCTGGAGCAGGCGATCGCGGGGGAGCGCACCTTCACGTCGGACGCCTCGCACCAGCTGCGGACGCCGCTCGCCGTGCTCAGGATGCACGTGGAACTGCTCCGCAGGATCACGCCCGAGGAACCGGCCCACGCCGCGGCGATCGACGATATCGACGGAGCCGCGCGGCGCCTGGAACGCCTCCTCGCGCAACTGATCGCGCTCGCCCGCGCCGACGCGGGCGCGGCCGCCACGGACGCCGCCGCGGCGATCACCGACCTGAACGACATCGCGGCCCGCGTGGTCACGGAGCAGGTGCCCCACGCCCTCGCGCGCGGGGGCGAGATCGTGCTCGATCGCCCCGACGGCGCGGTGCCGGTCGTGGGCGATGCGTTCATCGTCGGCGAGATCCTCACCAATCTCGTGGACAACGCGATCCGCTACAACCGTACCGGAGGCACCACCGTCGTCCGTGTCCGGCGCACGCAGACCGGCGCCTGCCTGGACGTCGAGGACGAGGGCCCGGGCATACCGCCGGAAGTGCGCGAGAAGGTCTTCGAGCGATTCTACCGTGTCGCGACGCGAGACGGTCCTGACGGCAGCGGCCTCGGGCTCGCGATCGTCCGAGCCCTCGCGGACCGGATCGGCGGGGCGGTCACGCTCGGTTCCCGCGCAGGCGGATCGGGACTGGTCGCGCAGGCGAGCTTCCGCGCGCCGTAGTCGCTGCACGGAGCGACGGTCCGGTGCGTTCGGCCTTGTCCGGCCGTCCCACCCGGGTCGCCTTCGCCGTGGTTGCCTGCTCTCGTGCCCGGCCGGAACAGGCCGACGCCCTACGGTAAGCTGAAGCCGGCGGGGAGCTGCGCACCTGCGCGCCGGCGTCTTGGACACGTCGTCCGATCACGGCACTTGAAAGATACCGCACGGTAGGTATATTCGAGGCGGGGACGATTCCCGTCACTCCTGGGAAGGGGCCATGGCGACCGCCTATCATCGCAAGAAGCGGCCCGAGCTCGTCCGGCGCGCGCTGCTCGATTGCGCAGCCAAGCTCGCCCTGGAACAGGGCCTGTCCGCCGTCACCGTGCAGGCGGTCTGCCACGCCGCCGGGGTGACCAAAGGGGCCCTGTTCCACCACTTCCCGAGCAAGCAGGCCCTGGTCGAGGGCGTCGTCGCCGACCTGATCGCGCAGCTCGACGCGGAGATCGACGCGGCGATGGCGAAGGATCCCCGGCCGTACGGCCGGTACACCCGCGCCTACGTCGACATCACGCTGCACGACCCGATGATGACCGAGGGCAGCCAGTGGGCCGCTCTCCACATCTCGATCCTCGCCGAGCCGCCCCTGCGCCGCATGGTGTCGGCCTGGTTCGCGGAGCGCCTGCACCGCCACCGCGACACCGACGGGAGTGCCGACCTCGAGTTCGTCCGGCTCGCCGCCGACGGCGCGTGGCTCGCCTACCTCGTGCGCGAGAAGCCGAGCGACCCGGTCCCCGCCCTCGACGCGCTCCGCGACCGCCTCGTCGCGATGACATTGGTTGAACCGTCCGTGCACCCGGGCGGCGACCGGGACTGAGCCATGGGATCGACCTCGATGGATGGGTTCGCCCCCGCCCGCGGCGCGGACGGGCCGGGCGATGCCGCGGAATACGGCGACCTGGCCGCGCGGCACGTCTCCGTCGCTCGGATCCTCACACTGTTCCGCCCCTACGCGAGCCGGATCGCGCTCGTCATCGGGCTGATCGCGCTCGCCTCCGCCGCGGGGCTCGCCGCCCCGTTCCTGCTCCGCGAGATCGTCGACGTCGCGCTGCCGCGCGCCGACCTCGGACTGCTCGGCCGGCTCGCCGCCGGCATGGTCGGCCTCGCCGCGCTCGGGGCGGGCATCGGCGTGCTGCAGGCCCTCGTCACCGCGAAGGTCGGGCAGGCCCTCATGCACGACCTCCGGGTCCGCGTGTACGCGCACCTGCAGTCGCTTCCGCTCGGGTTCTTCACGGCGACCCGCTCCGGCGACATCCAGTCCCGCATCGCGAGCGACATCGGCGCCCTCCAGGCGCTGGTCACCCACACGGCGGGTGAGGCCACGCGCAACGCCAGCGCGGTGGTGATGACCGCCGCGGCCATGCTGCTGCTGGAATGGCGGCTCGCCCTGTTCTCGTTCCTGGTCCTGCCGCCGGCGACCTGGATCAGTGTCCGCGTCGGCCGGCTGCGCGAGGAGACAACCTACGCGCAGCAGGAGCGCATCGCCGAGATGACGTCCGCCGTGCAGGAATCCCTCTCGGTCTCCGGCATCGTCCTCGCCCGCACGATGGGCCGCGTCCCCCACCTCGCGGAGCGCTTCGCGCGGGCCTCGCGCGCGGTGGCGAACCTGGAGGTCCGGTCCCACACGGCCGGGCAGTGGCAGTGGTCGGTCATCGACCTCGTGCTGCAAGCCCTGCCGGCCCTGACCCTGTTCCTCGGCGGCTGGATGGCGGGCGCCGGGACGACCATGACCATCGGCACCCTCGTCGCGATGATCGCGCTGCAGGAGCAGATGCTGTTCCCGCTCGAGGAGGTCCTGCGCACGGGCGTCGAGGCCCGGAAGACGCGGGCCCTGTTCGCGCGCATCTTCGAGTACCTCGACAAGCCGGTCGGCATCACCGAGCGGCCCGACCCCGTCACCCTCGACCCCGCCGAGGTCGCCGGCCACGTGCGCCTCGACGGCGTGACGTTCTCCTACGACCGAGCCGGCCCCGCCACGATCGCCGGCGTCACGCTCGATATCCCCGCCGGGTCGCACACCGCCATCGTCGGCGCGACCGGCTCGGGCAAGTCCACCCTCGGCCATCTCCTGGCCCGGCTCTACGACGTCGATGGCGGCGCCGTGCTCTACGACGGCGTCGACGTGCGCGACCTGAGTCTCGCCTCCCTCTCGGAGGTGCTCGGGGTCGTGACGCAGGACCCGTTCCTCCTCCATGCCAGCGTGGCCGAGAACCTGCTCTTCGCCCGTCCGGATGCGACGGTCGCCGAGATGGTCGCGGCGGCCCGGACGGCCCAGTTGCACGACATGGTCGCCGCCCTGCCGGACGGGTACGACACGCTGGTGGGCGAGCGCGGGCACCGGTTCTCGGGCGGCGAGCGGCAGCGCCTCTCGCTGGCCCGGACCATCCTGCGCGACCCGCGCGTGCTGCTGCTCGACGAGGCGACGAGCGCCCTCGACACGGCGACGGAGCGGGCGATGGTCGAGGCCCTTGCCCGTCCGCGCAAGCCCCGCACGACCATCACCGTCGCCCACCGCCTCTCGACCGTTCGCCGGGCCGACCAGATCGTCGTGCTCGATCGGGGGCGCGTGGTCGAATGCGGCACGCACGAAGCCCTGCTCGCCCGCGGAGGCGCCTACGCGCGCCTCGTGCGCAAGGCGGCCTGACGACCACGATTCCAGGACGGATCTCCATGCCTTCACACGCACCGGCCCGGCGGTCGCCGACCCTCGCCGCCCTCGGCCTCGTCGCGGCGCTCGCCCTGCAGGGCTGCAAGCCCGGGGCGGACGGTCAGGCACCGGGCGGTCCCGGATCGGCGGGCTCGCCGCCCGACGTCTCGACCGCTCGGGCCGAGCCCGGGACGGTGCCCCGCACCCTCGACCTGCCGGGTCGCCTCACCTCCACGCGGGTCGCCGAGGTCCGGGCCCAGGTCGCCGGCATCATCCAGGAGCGCGCTTTCGAGGAAGGCAGCCTCGTCCGGAAGGGGGATGTCCTCTTCCGCATCGACCCCGCCGTCTACCGGGCCGAGGTCGATGCCAAGTCCGCGGCCCTCGACCGGGCCGAGGCCACGCGGGTGCAGGCGCTGAAGCAATCCGAACGCACCGAGACCCTTCTGGAGCGTCAGGCGGCCAGCACCGCCCAGCACGACCTCACGATCGCCGCCCTGCGCCAAGCCGAGGCCGACGTCGCGAGCGCGAAGGCGCAGCTCGCCCGCGCCCGGATGGACCTCGACTACGCGACCGTGCGGGCGCCCATCGCCGGCCGCATCGGCCGGGCCCTCGTCACGGAGGGCGCCCTCGTGGGCCAGGGCGAGGCGACCAAGCTCGCGCTGATCCAGCAGGTCGATCCGATCTTCGCCGATTTCAACGCCCCCGCGGCCGATCCGGGCCGGCTGGCGGAGCGGGCCACGGGCAAGGAGGAGACGGCGGTCCGCCTCGTCCTGCCCGACGGCGCGCTCCACGCCGATGCCGGGCGTCTGCTGTTCACGGATGTGAGCGTCGACCCCGGCACCGGGCAGGTGTCGCTCAGGGCCACGTTCCCGAACCCGAAGGTCGTCCTGCTGCCGGGCACCTATGTCCGTATCCGCCTCGCGCAGGGGACGGTGCCGGGCGCGGTCGTCGTCCCGGCCCAGGCCATCCAGCGGTCGAGCGCCGGCGTCGCGCAGGTCTTCGTGGTCGGGGAGGACAGGATTGTCGCGCTGCGCCCCGTGCGGGCGGGGGCGCTGACGGAAGCGGGCTGGATCGTCGAGGACGGGCTCAAGGCCGGCGAGACCGTCGTGGTCGAGGGTTTCCAGCGGATACAGCCCGGCATGGCGGTGAACCCGGCGCCCTGGCAGGGCCCCCGGACGTCCTCCGCCTCCGCGAAGCCCTGACCGCGCCGGGACCGCACCATGACCCGCTTCTTCATCGCGCGCCCGATCTTCGCCTGGGCGATCTCCTTCTTCATCGTGCTGGTGGGGGCGATCTCCCTCGCGTTCCTGCCGGTCTCGCAATACCCGGACGTGGCGCCCGTCACGATCCAGGTGAGCGCGACCTATCCCGGTTCTCCGCCCGAGCGGCTCTACGACGGGGTCACGCGCATCATCGAGGAGGAGCTGAACGGCATCCCCGGGCTGATGTACTTCGAGAGCACCAGCGACACGTCCGGCATGGCGCAGATCATGGCGTCCTTCGCGCCGGGCTCGGACCCGTCGAAGGCGACGGTGGCGGTGCAGAACCGGATCAAGCGCATCGAGGCGCGCCTGCCCCGGGCGGTCACGCAGCAGGGCGTCATCGTCGAGGAGGCCAGCACCAGCTTCCTGCAGTTCGTCACCGTCTCCTCGAAGGACGGCTCCTTGAGCGAGACCGACCTCGGCGACATCGCCGCCCGCCGTCTCCTCGGCGAGTTGCGGCGGGTGCCGGGCGTCGGCCGGGCCACCCTGTTCTCGTCCGAGAAGGCGCTGCGCATCTGGATCGACCCGGTCAAGCTCGTCGGGTTCGGGATGACGCCGGGCGACGTCACGGCCGCGGTGGGGGCGCAGAACGCGCAGGTCGCTTCAGGGACCGTCGGCGCGCAGCCCGCGGCCGAGGGCCAGCGCATCGCCGCGAACGTGCTGGTGAAGGGGCAGCTGACCACGCCCGCCGAGTTCGCCGAGATCGTGCTGCGCGCCAACCCCGACGGGTCGCTCGTGCGCCTGCGCGACGTGGCCGAGGTCGAGCTGGGCGGCCAGTCCTACACGATGCAGACCCGCCTCGACGGGCGCCCGGCCGCCGGCATCGGCATCCAGCTCGCCCCGGGCGCGAACGCGCTCGCGGCCGCCGGCGGCGTTAAGGCGAAGCTCGCCCAGCTCCAGCGCACGCTGCCCGCCAACGTCCGGGTGACGGTGCCCTACGACACCACGCCCTTCGTCGAGGTGTCGATCCGGAAGGTGCTGATGACGCTCGCCGAGGCGATGGCCCTCGTCTTCGCGGTGATGTTCCTGTTCCTGCAGAACGTCCGCTACACCCTCATCCCGACCATCGTGGTGCCGGTGGCGCTGCTCGGCACCTGCGGCGCGCTGCTGCTCGCCGGCTTCTCGATCAACGTGCTGACCATGTTCGGCATGGTGCTGGCTATCGGCATCCTCGTCGACGACGCCATCGTGGTGGTCGAGAACGTCGAGCGCATCATGGGCGAGGAGGGGCTCCCGCCGAGGGAGGCCACCGCCAAGGCGATGGGCCAGATCACCGGCGCCATCGTCGGCATCACGTCGGTGCTGGTCGCGGTGTTTGTGCCGCTCGCCTTCTTCCCCGGCTCGGTCGGGGTGATCTACCGGCAGTTCGCCGTCAGCATGGCGACCTCGATCGCCTTCTCGGCCTTCCTGGCCCTCTCGCTGACGCCCGCGCTCTGCGCCACGCTGCTGAAGCCGGTCGAGAAGGGCCACCATCATGCCAAGGGCGGCTTCTTCGGCTGGTTCAACCGCCGCTTCCACGCCGGCACGGGGGCCTACCGGTCCGGCGTGGCGGGCCTGCTGCGCCGGCCCGTTCGGGCGCTCCTGGTGTACGGCCTCCTCGTGGCCGCGCTCGGCTGGGGCTACTGGCGCATGCCGTCGAGCTTCCTGCCCATCGAGGACCAGGGCTACGTCATCGTCGACGCGCAGACCCCGCCGGAATCCGCCACCGGCCGCACGCTCGACGTGGCCAAGCGCATCGAGGAGCACTTCGCCAAGGAGCCCGGCATCGACAGCCAGACGCTGCTCCTCGGGTTCGGCTTCTCGGGCCAGGGGCAGAACGCGGCCATCAACTTCGTCGGGCTGAAGCCCTGGGGCGAGCGCGGGCCGCAGGACAGCGCCGACGCCATCACGGCCCGCGCCAACGCCGCCCTCGGCGGCCTGCCCGACGCCATCGCCATGTCGCTCTCGCCGCCGGCCATCGACTCGCTCGGCAATTCGAGCGGCTTCGCCTTCCGCCTCCAGGACAAGGCGCAGCAGGGCCACGCGGCCCTGGCGGCCGCGCGCGACCAGCTCGTCAAGGCGGCGTCCCAGAGCCCGATCCTGCAGGGCGTCTACGTCGAGGGCCTGCCGACAGCGCCGCAGATCGAGCTCGTCCTCGACCGGCAGAAGGCCAGCGCGCTGGGTGTCACCTTCGCCGACATCAACGACGCCCTCTCCACGAGCCTGGGTTCGGCCTACGTCAACGACTTCCCGAACCAGGCGCGGATGCAGCGGGTGATCGTCCAGGCCGAGGCGGCCCGGCGCATGAAGGCGGAGGATCTGCTCGACCTGAACGTCCGCAACGCCAAGGGGCAGATGGTGCCGTTCCAGTCCTTCGCCCGGGTGCAATGGACGATGGGCCCGTCGCAGGTCGTGGGCTTCAACGGCTACCCGAGCATCAAGCTCTCCGGCAGCGCCGCCCCCGGCTACGCCAGCGGCGACGCCATGGCCGAGATGGAGCGGCTGGCGGGGCAGTTGCCGCCGGGCTTCGACTTCGCCTGGACCGGGCAATCGCTGCAGGAGAAGCTGTCGGGCTCCCAGGCGGTCTATCTGCTGGCGCTGGCGCTGTTCTGCGTCTTCCTCTGCCTCGCCGCGCTCTACGAGAGCTGGTCGATCCCCCTCGCCGTGCTGCTGGTGGTGCCGACCGGCGTGGTCGGCGCGGTCTTCGCGATGCTGATGCGGGACATGCCGAACGACGTCTACTTCAAGGTCGGCCTGATCACGGTGATCGGCCTGACCGCGAAGAACGCCATCCTGATCATCGAGGTGGCCAAGGACTTCGTGGCCAGGGGCGTGCCCGTCCGGGAGGCGGCGCTGGAGGCGTGCGAGCTGCGCTTCCGGCCCATCGTCATGACCTCGTTCGCCTTCATCCTCGGCGTCGTGCCGCTCGCCGTCGCGACGGGGGCCAGCATGAACAGCCAGCGCGCCATCGGCACGGGCGTGCTCGGCGGCATGGTCACCGCGACGGTGCTCGCCGTCTTCGTCACGCCGCTCTTCTACGTCCTGATCGCGCGGGTCTTCGGTTCCGCGGCGGCCGGCCAGCCGGAGGCCGGTCCCGTCCGGCGCGGCATCCCGGTGCCCTAAGGGTGCTCGTCCTCGCCAGGGGCGCGGCGGGACATCCCTCCGCTGACGCGAGCCGCGCAGCCGCAGGTGACCGACGGGGTCGGGTGGGCTTCCGCGGGTCCGCTTCGGGAACGGCACTCCGGAAAAGATGCCCTTCGCCGCTTGCAGATTTCCCGACCGAGAGCCGGAGGGCTCTCAGGGCGCTTGATCTATCGGCGCCCATGTTGTACCGAACGGTACAACATGGTTCTGAGAGGTGATCCCGATGTCTCGACCCCCGCTTCCCCCGTTCACCGAGGAATCCGCGATCCAGAAGGTGCGTCTTGCCGAGGATGGCTGGAACACGCGCGATGCGGCCAAGGTCGCGCAGGCCTATACGCCCGACACGCGCTGGCGGAACCGCGTCGAGTTCGCGACCAATCGCGAGGAGGCGCAAGCTTTCCTCACTCGGAAGTGGAACAAGGAGCACGAATACAGACTGATCAAGCAATTGTGGGCCTTCACCGGCAACCGTATCGCGGTGCGCTATGCCTACGAGTATCGCGACGACGGCGGGCACTGGTTCCGCGCCTACGGCAATGAGAACTGGGAGTTCGCCGAAGACGGATTGATGGCGCACAGGCATGCCAGCATCAACGAGATGCCGATCACCGAGGCGGAACGGAAGTTCCGTTGGCCGCTCGGGCGCAGACCCGACGATCACCCCTCGCTGAGTGACCTGGGCCTTTGAGCACGAAGCGCGTCCTCACCGAACGTGCCGGTGCCGTGCCGGCACTCGCGGAAGCGTTCCGCGAGCACGGGTTCGAGGGCGCGAGCCTGTCGGTGCTGTCGAAGGCGACCGGCCTCGGCAAGGGCAGCCTCTACAACTTCTTTCCCGGCGGGAAGGAAGAGATGATGGAGGCGGTTCTCGCCGACATAGACGCTTGGTTCGAGAAGGTCATCTTCTCGACGTTGGAGCATGCGCGCGATCCGACAGCGGCCGTCACGTCCATGATCGACGATGTGACGGAATACTTCCGATCCGGCAGGAGAGTCTGTCTCGTCGGCTGCATTGGCCTGAATGCCTCCGGAGCCGTTTTCGCGGAGCGGATAAGGAGCTACTTCGCGCGCTGGATATCGGCTCTGGCCCAGTGCCTGAGAGCCGGCGGCGTTCACGAACCGCAAGCCTCGCAACTCGCTGAGGAGGCGGTTTCGGGGATACAGGGCGCGATCGTGCTGGCGCGAGCCTTAGAGGACGACGCCGTCTTTCTCCGGGTGGTTCATCGACAGCGATCCGTCTTGATCGATGCAATCACCGATTCTAGTGCGGAGTGGTAGAAGTCTCATCATTTGCAGTAGCCTGCCATGACAATTACACATTCAACGATCAGTCGAAATTTGTAACATTTCACGCTCGCGACGAATTGTTCGCCCGATCGAGTGTGCCCGGCGACGATCCGTCTCCACCGCGATCAAGTCCGCATTTCTCGTCGTGCACCTGGCTGGGCAAATGAGACGGTGACACGGCTGCTTGCATCCGAATGTCCGTTTCGGGGATGCCGCTGAACAGGCCGGAATGGCTGGGCTGGGTCGCGAGGCGTCCGTCCTCTCTTCCGGCAGCCGGCCTTCCGAGCCGATCACCCGGCGTCCGCCAGCATCGGCCGCCGCAGACCGCCCGCACGAGCGTCTCCGACGGGTGAATCTCTGCCGTTCCGTTTCCGAGCTGCAGGGGCATCGGAGCGGACGACTTCGTTCCGCAGGCGCCCCGATCTTCCGTAATCTCGGGGATGGCCGCGGTCGCCATCTGCCCGGCTCGATCGGGCCGACGTCCAGGCCGCACGGAGCCGTGTCGCGGCTCGCAAGCTGAACCAAACTGTCTCGGGAAATCCGGCGTGGCACAGCGATCGCGGCCGCCGGGTGCTGGTCCCTCGATCGACTCGACAGCCGACCGATATTTACCAAGCCGTTCGATGTCCTGGGAAGCTCCGGGGTCAGGTTGCGTAGTTGTCTTGAAAATCAACCACAGGCTGCATAGTCTGCGGCTATGCGCGTCACATCCGCCATTGGCCTCGCCTCCGTATTGCTCTCTGCGGGGTCCGCCGTCGCCTTCGCCCCCGCGCTGTTCGCGGCGGGACCGGCCGCCGTAGCCCAGCTGTGTACGGAGAGTGCAGGGACCGTCTCTTGTGCGAACGGTTATGCGGGCTTCCGAGGCCCCTCGGGGAAGCTCTGGATTGGCAAAGATCGCCGGGGGACCGTGATCGTCAGCATCGATGATCGTCGGAACGATCAGGAGCCATCCCGGCGCGAGCAGGATCACGGACGCTTCGTCCTCGAGCAGGCGTGGTGAGGCTCGGATCTTTCGCCGTCGCCGCTGCCGTGCAGTTGAGACCCGGGTCGTGGCGTGACGAGCGGTGGCTCTCTCGGAGCGCCGCCAGTGACGAGGCCGCGAACCGGGGGCCTGGGAAGGCCGTGGGCGCCTCACGCCTTATCGGAGGCCGATCCAGCAGATCGCGCATCCTGCGGGTCGATGGGGTCATCGATGGGCCAGGGCTGACGAGCCGGCTCCGGAGGGGACCGATCGAGACGATGGGCTGGCGACCCGTCGCAGACGGTCGAGACGTTCCGGCCTGACAGCCAGCCGCGGCCGTGCAGGGTCAGGTTTCCCCACGCTCCAACAGCAGGCGGTAATCGGCCAGGGTCATTGTCCCGGTGCCGCGCGGGTCGATCGCTCGCCGATCGCGGTCAGGCGGGACATCCGCGAACAGATCGATCCTCTTCCAGGCCGGGACCTCGCCCGCTCGTGCCCGCCCCGGCACGAAGCCTGACGTAGCCTCCCGACGGTACCGGTGGATGTAGCGCGGGCAATTCACGAACACCTCGGCGATATCGATCTTGAGCACCAGCTCGGCGCCAGGATGACGTTCCAGGTCCCTCGCGTCGCGGGCGATCCGCGCCGTGCCGTGGAGGCGCAGGCGGTGCGGCGTCTCGAAGTCGATGAACAGCAGGCTGAGCTTCGGGTTGGCCTTCCGTGAAGGTCCGCGAGAAAAGCAGATGGGGTGGATGGCTCCCGCTCCGACTGACGGCATCTCGGTGCCAAGATGTGGTCGCTGTCGAAGCAGGAGCCACGCTCATGCAGGAGCCATCCCCATGGAGATCACCACCGTCGGCATCGATCTGGCCAAGAGCATCTTTCAGGTTCACGCCGTCGATGCAGCTGGGCACGTCGTCGTTCGGAAGG